>JAFOER010000030.1 GCA_017380095.1 Bacteroidales bacterium | reverse complement strand
TGATATTTCAGGCAGTGCTACTATGCAAAACAACAGTTCCATGAATGGTGGAGCAGTATATTTGGCAGGTAAAGGAACTCTAAATATTGAAGGAGGAACAATTAAAGACAATGTGGTGACTAATGATGGTGGTGGAATTTATTTGACTTCTGGTTCTTTCAATATGAATGCAGGAAAAGTAGATGGTAATAAATCGTCGGGAGGGAATGGCGCCGGTATATACATATACAATGGCACTGTAAATTTGACAGGCGGTGAAGTGACAGGTAATATTGCCAATGATGGAAAAGGTGGAGGATTTTATGTTGCAGGTGGTGATGTAACGCTTTCAAATGGTACTATTGCTTCAAATAAAGCAAAACTTGCCGGAGGCGGGATCTGTCTGGAGGGCAATATAACAGATACCAACAATAACGAAACGGTTGATGTAAATGTAAACGGCTGTTCATTAACAGGAAATGAAGCTACTGACGGCAATGGAGGAGGAATATTCCTTTCAAATGCAAATATGACATATAGTGGAGGAGTTATAACTTTCAACAGAGCTATTGGTACTGAGAATGGCGTGGGAGGAGGTATCTATATTTCAAGCAATTCAAAACTCAACTTTAATAATTTTGAGACTCTAGGCGTTTATGCCAATACAGCAGATATGGCAGCCGATGACCTTTTTGCAAATGGAGATAAAACATCTATTAAAGTGCCCAATATAACTGAAATGAAATTACAGGACTATGCTGGCGAAGCAGAAGAAATAGGATGGTATGAGGATTATTTTGTATTAGACCCAAAATATAATACATCCCAAACAGCAAGAGGTACAAAGGGTAAAGAGGAAGAAACATTTGAATATCGCTTCAGGCAAGCACAGGAAAAAGGCCAGGGTTTTATGCGCCTATATGATATGGGAGAAGATATTACGTCTGTAACGTTGGAAGATAAATATTTAGCATTTGCATTAGGATTCTTGTTTTCGGATCTCACAATTAAAGTTTATGGTCTCAAACCTGGAGAATGCTGTATTTTTAACGTGGAAGGTACAGCTGAAAAGAGTATTTATAAATATCAGGTTCCGGTATATGGAACAAATAACCAATATGATATACAGAAGATAAAAAGATTGCCTATTGATTCTTATACTGTTAAACTGATACAAGGATGGCCTTGGGCTTATAATCAGAATGATATAACACCAAATACAATATCAATAACCCAAAAAAACAATACTAATGGAGGTATTTATGAATTTACCCTAACACACAAACAAACCTCCATCACCCATGATGAGAAAAATGTATCAATAAAGCTGCAGTAACATATCTACACCAGAATTAAAAATTAATTGACTTTTTTACGATTTTACATTGTTGTTACCATTATTTTTCCTTAATTTTGAAGGATGTAAGCAACGATTACTGATGACAACAAACACCAGTAACTAAAAATGAAACGCCACAAGGTCATAACCCTCATATTAACAGCAGTTTGCATAATTGCAACAGTAAATTGCCACGCACAAAGGCTGGCAGTTTCAACCAATGCTGTGTACTGGGCTATGTTATCTCCAAACCTTAACGTAGAAATTTCTTTAAGCAGGCACAGTTCAGTTTCTGTTGAGGCAGCTGCATTGCCATGGAATGTAAGCGATAAGAATTCAATTGCTCATATTACCGTTTCACCAGATTACAAGTACTGGTTTACAATGCCGTTCTATGGCCACTACGCCGGAGTAAATGCATTGTATTCATCATACCAGCAGGTAAAAGATTCACAAACAAAAACCGGCAATATCATTGCCCTGGGTGCAAACTACGGTTACGCATTTTTGCTTAACCGCAGATTCAACGTTGTTCCAAACATTGGAATTGGTGCCGGCTATGATTTCAGGGACGGCAAGCGCAAATTTGTTTTTGTGCCAACCAGGATTGGCATTAACCTGCAAATGGTCATCAAATAATGAAGAGAAGAACCCTTATACCATTTATTTTAGTAATGCTGCTTATGCAAGTGCATTCACTATTTGCACAGCATGAAATCCGCATACAGGGTATTGTAAGGGACTTGGCTACCAACAAACCAATCTTCAATGTTCAGGTGCTTCACAACGGAAATACCATTACCTACACAGACATAGACGGAAAATACTCCTGCTTTGTACCAAGCAACGCCAAGCTGCTTTTCTACAATCCGGAATACAATGACTACGAGCTCTCTGTAGACAACCGCCAGATCATCAATGTAAGCATGACAGAAAAGCTCATTGAGCTGAGCGAGGCCATCATTGTAGGCAAGATGTCAAAAAAGACCATTGTGGTAGATCAGACAGAGCTTGAGGTAATTGGAAACTACTTCCACCTGAAGACCAAGTTCAGGGTGCCTAAACAGATCTTTACTCCCGACAAAAGATTCATTGTACAGCCTTCACTGCACAATGTAACCAGAGATACCGTAGAATTTTTCAGGCCTGTTGTAATTGACGGCAATATCTACACAATAAACAGGGAGAGGGTTGCCGGATTTGAACCGGAAGAGAATGACCCGCTCAAGCCATATATTGCAGACTACACACTGGACAAAACAGGCAACATCTACTCATACCATGATTCAATCTTTGTAAACCGCGAATATTTCAACAACGACTTCAAGGCAGAGTGCTACTTGGCAGTAAATGCAAACTTTGAGAACATTAAAAAGGATTTTCTTGATACAGTAACCATTGCCAGAGGAACACAGAACCCGTTGAGGTTCCTGGACTACAGCATTGAGCCACTGGACCTTGTAGACACAAGCCTTATTCCAAAACCTGAAATGAAGCTGGTTGCATCCAAAGGTGTATCAAAAATCGGATTCCTGGTAGGACGTGCAGAGATAGACAAGAAGAATCCGCAGAATGAGATAGAGATGAACGCCATAAAGGAGAAGCTGAACGCAATTGTTCAGGACAGATTCTCAACCCTTAACTCAATTACAGTTATTGGCTATGCATCTCCAGACGGTGTATACAGGAACAACGCATTATTGGCCCAAAGGCGTACAGACTTTATGCTCAAAGAGATTCTCAACTCCCTTCCAAAAGAGATCAGAGGCTATATAAAAGTAAACTCAATGTCGGTAGTGGAGCCGTGGAGCAACCTGTTGCCACTATTGAGGGAAGACTCCCTAAAATCTGCAGACTACCTGCAGGAACAGGTGGAGAAACATAAAGACAGCTACGCCCCTATCCACGCGGCAATGATGAAACTTCCTGAGTACAGGCCGGTAATCTACGGACAATACCTCCCTAAACTCAGACGAGTAGAATACGAGATAAACCACTCAATGTTCAGAAACCTTACCACCCCGGAGATATGGGAAAGGTTCAACAGCGGAGAAGAGGATATCTCAAGGCATGAATTCTGGCAGATGGTGGAATCGTCACCAGACTACGCAACCAAGGTAAAGATGGAAAAGCTTGCATTAAGCAGGTACCCTAACTTTGTACTGATTGCAAACCGTGAAGCAAAAAGGCTCATTGAGCAGGACTCAACAGACTTTACAGTATTGGGCAACTGTATGGGAAGAGGAATAGACTCCCCAATGGAGGTAAGATACAACCAGACCCTGATGGCGCTAAAAGCCGGAGAAGTGGAGATGGCCGACTCATTGAACATGTATCTTCCCGACGAAGCACGTACATCATACCTTAAGGCAATTGTAAACACCCTTAACGGACACTATGACCGTGCTTACCCATACATGGCATCTGTAGGAGGATTGAACGAGGTACTCATTCTCCTTTGCATGGGCAGAAATGAAGATGCAGACAAGAAAATAACCAAGCTTCTTGAGGATGAAGCAAACTGGGGCAAAGCCAGCTACTGGTACGTAAAGGCAATCAGTGCTAACCGCCTTGAAGACTTGAGCTGGGCAATGACAGCAATGGAACAGGCAATTGCCCTTAACCCAGACCTAATTGAAACAGCACGTCTTGATTCAGACGTAATGGATATAATTGAGATTCTTGTTCCAAAAGAACAGAATGCCAATTCTGCTGCTTACCAGGAGCAGGATGACTCAAGCGAAAAAGGTAAAAAGCGCGAGAAAAAAGACAAGAAAGAGAAAAAGGAGAAACAATAATATAATAGTAAAGGGATGAACAGAAGAAACATCATATATATTATGGTAGCAGCAGTGCTTGCATTGTTGCCGGCTTCTGTTTTGCGTGCCCAAGTGGCAGGTTCACCTGTCAATGACAAGAATGCCATAGATTACAGATATCAGAAATTCAACGGCAAGCTTCCAAGATTTGCAGACAGCATCAAGTTCCAGGACAGGATCTATACAACATTCAGCGGTGGAATAGGTACAAACTGGGAGTATTCACAGCAGCAGAATGATTACAAGTTGGATTTGTCTGGAAAATGGACAGTGGGTTACAGATTGTCCCCTGTGCATGCCGTTGAGACAGACTTCATTTGGTCAAAGAAAGATGAAAGAACCAACTGGGGATTGAATCTCAACTATGCAATGAACATCAACAACTTTGCTACAAGGAGAGACAACCACAACAAGCTGGAGGCAATATTCCTGTCGGGATTATCATACAGAAGGACCACAGAGAACCACTTTGGTGTGAATGCCGGTATGAGGCTGCAATACAACACCGGTATTGTTACAGGTATCTTCATTGAGCCAAGGCTGAATATCCTTTCCGCGCATAAGGATGCAATGAATGCCTTCATTACAGAACCGCAGGTAATGTTGGGCTTCACCTTGAGGTTCCATCAGCCAAGATACTACGCATGGGATTACCTCACCCCTATTGCAATAAAGACAAACTTGCTTTACGATGCGGCAACAGCTGCCAATATAGGTATAGAAATTCCAATGAGAGACAAATGGTCTCTTGGATTTGACCTACTTTGCCCTTGGTGGAGCGACTATGACAACAAACGTTACATGCAATTGCTTCATGGAAGCATGGATGTAAAATACTGGTTTGGCAACAGGGAAGACAAGCTGCAGCTTACAGGCTGGTTTGCAGGCATTACAGCAGGTGGAGGAAAATATGACTTTATGTTTGAGGATGTAAACGGTATACAGGGTGAGCTGATGGATGCCGGAATCATAGCTGGTTATGCCCACACCATAAACAAAGCAAATACATTGAGACTTGAGTATGCCGTAGGTGTTGGCTACTTGCAGTCTAACTACAGAAAATACTACTGGGACGGATACGACTACTCACTTGTTGCACCATCACCTCAATCTTGGGACTACAAAGTGTTTGGACCAATCAGGGCCCAGGTATCATTGGTATATTGGCTGAAATTGAGATCAAAAATTAGCGGCAGAGATTAAGGATGAGATTCAGGCACTACATATTGCTTATAGTAGCTGCAGCTATGACGCTGGTATCTTGCGAGAGAAAAGACTTGCTTGAGCCTGGACATCGTCATGGCAACAGAATCCCTTTCAACATAGATATAGACATTGATGTAGAGGTTGATCCTGAAATATACTTTGACTCTCTTTTCTACAGTACCACTATTAAGAATACCAGGAGCGTAACAGTGATAACCTACCCACTTGATCTTGATGTTCCAATAGAAACCCATGTTCTGGACAGTCTTGGAGGTGACATCTGGCTATTGCCAGGCAACTATCACATTTTGGCTTACACATCAGACTTCTATGATTTGGACGGTATATTCTATTACAATATGAAAGACCCGTTCAAAGCAGAGGCCAAGACAAACCAGACACTTAAAACAAAGGACGACAACGGTGTAAAAAGCTACGACATCAGTGAGCCAGACCCTCTATTTGCAAAACTTATGGAGAATGTGGAAATCAAGAAAGGGCGTGACACCACTCTAAAAACCACACTTAACCCATTAAGCTACAGGTACTGGTTTGAGGTGAATGTAGAAGGACTTGACTATATAACAGAAGCATACCTGAAAATAGACGGACTGTACAGCAGCGTATCTTTGGCAGACGGAGAGCATAATCCCGACGAATATGCAAGCCAGAAAGTTCCTGCAACAATACACAAGGACGAAAATAAAATTAAAGGAGAATTCTTGTCATTCGGACCTCACCAGGACGATCAGGTAAAGAACTCAATGGTACTTACCTTCATAAACGGACGTACCATCAGTGTTCAGCTGGATGACATTTCTCCGGAAATAAAACGTCTGGTAAAAGGTGGCGAAATTATAATCACTCAAAAGATTGTAATCAACGTAGGTGACGACGGATCCGGCTTTACCCCAGAAGTAGAAGACTGGGAAGAAGAAAACGTTGTAATACCAATCTAAATAATAAAGTATATATAAGAAACAGAACACAAAAACATACAAGCAAAACAATTAAAAATAATAATAACTTCTTAAAACCAAAACTATTATGAAACGGCTAATTCTTCTAGCTACTATGATGGTAGCTGTTCTTGCTAGCTGCGAGAAACACGAAATCCGCAACGAGGTAATCAATGAGATCGGATTTACCCAAAAAGTGGGCAAACAGACAAAGGCTATTGTAAGCAATACTTATAATGACAATCAGCCTTTTGGCGTTTATGCATACAGTGTACAAACTGTAGATAACACAACTAATACAGCTACAGTTATGCCGAATGTAGAGATAGTAAAAAATGATTCTTGGAAAGCAAATACTACTCATGGCAAGTTTTATTGGCCAAACGACTCTAGAACTACTTTGAGTTTCTACGCATATTCACCTTACCTTGCAAGTGAAGATGGAATTGCTTCTTCAGCAACAGATAATGACAAAAAAATAAATGGTATAATTACACATAGTGAGAATAATGGACTAAAACTAGAAGGATATGTTCATAGTAATCAATATGTAGACTTTATGGTTGCTGATCCTGTAACTG
>JAFOER010000195.1 GCA_017380095.1 Bacteroidales bacterium | reverse complement strand
CCAAAGCCCCAAGCGGCCTGCCTCTTGTACAGCACAGCCTCCAGACAATGCTTGAACTTGCCCACAAGGGGGTATTTACAGTAGAGGATGTTGTGGCAAGGATGTCACACGGCCCAGCAGAGTGCTTTGGCATTAAGGAGAGAGGATTCCTAAGGGAGGGATATTTCGCAGACATTGCGGTTGTTAACCTCAATCTTCCCGACAACACCTCAACATCCCACCCTGCATACAAATGCGGCTGGAGTCCGTTTGAGGGGATGAGTTTCTCAAGCACCGTTGTACACACATTCACCAACGGAGAGCATGTTGTGGAAAACAGCACCCTTACAGGTAAAAGGAACGCAAAAGCACTTGAATTTCTTCCCCGATAAATGAAACGCGATTCACTTGCCGGAACATATCTGTTCACAACACTGGCCATAGTGCTGTGGGGATTTTCGTTCGTTTGGACGAATGATATCCTCCAAAGGGATGTTGCACCATTCACATTCCTGTTCATAAGGCTGTTTCTGGCAGGTGCAATACTTTACGCCGGATCAAAGTTTGCAGGAAAACTTGAAAAGATAGAACGCAAGGATTACATCTGGATAAACCTTATGGCATTCTTTGAGCCTTTCATCTATTTTATTGGAGAGACATACGGCATAAAGGCAACCAATTCTGCAGTTATCTCGGCTGTAATCATTGCCACCATCCCTGTCTTCACTCTGTTTGCTGAGAGGATACTGTACAAGGTACCGCTCACCGCATTCAAGATTTTCGGAACGGCAATAACCATCCCCGGTATAATAATGGTGATAATGAAAGATGGCGAGCAGGCCTCCGCAGAGCACCTTTACGGAATATTGCTGCTGTTCCTGGCTGTGGCGGGGTCAATCGGGTATTCTTCTGTGGTTAAGAAACTGTCGGGAAGATACAATACAATCACCATTACAACATATCAGTTTGTGGTAGGCTCAATGTTTTTCTTTCCGCTGTTTCTCATGTACGGACTTGACGGGCTCAACAGCACTTTCTTCTCCAAAGAGGTGATTGTTCCACTGCTTGAACTTACAGTTTTATGTTCATGCCTCTCATTTGCCTGCTGGGTAGCGGCAATAAAGAGGCTGGGAATGGCAAGGACAAGCATTTTCTCAGCCCTCATTCCTGCAGTGTCGGCAGTTGGTGCTGCAATGCTGGGGCAAGAGACCGTTACAGTTATGACATTTGCCGGCATTGGAGTTGTTATTGCGGGTGTAATTATAGCACAGAAGAATTAGAGTGCTGCCTGCAGTAGTTGCGTATAAAATCCGGAATCTTCTCATCCTTCTCCATACGGAGCTTTTTCCTTATGCGTGAGCAGCGTACGCTGTATGCATTTTCCGTAAGGTTTTCGGCGGTGCAGGTCTGTTGCCACTTGAACCCGGCATGTATGTAACAGCAGGTCCTCAGTTCCAGATCCGTGAGTCCATACTCGCTGGCCATTTTGTACAGCGCCCCACCCTCACACAGATTGAGGCTGTAGACAATATCTTCGCTCAATGCCCCTACCCTGCCCGATGTGTACTCCTGGGCAAGGTAATCTGCAAGCTTGCCGTTATATTTTGGTGAATTGCCACAGGTAAGGAAAAGCATCTCGTACATATTGTGCACAATTGCAAAGCGCCTGTATGTAATCTCCTTCAACGTCTCCCTCTCCTTTGGTCCGATACCCAGGAACACCCCCTCAGAGAGGTGCTTTTTTACCCTTCTGCGCAACCTTATGTACATAATTGAGGCAACAATGGCCACTGCCAATGACAAAAATGCTATATATACCATACTATAAAAGTTTCAGCTGTATTCTACCCCTTTTCACATCCACCTCCAATACAGCCACTTTTACGTGCTGGTGCAGTTTTAGAACATCATTTGGATTGGAAACAAACTTCGCCCCCATATTGGAAACGTGTATAAGGCCGTTCTGTTTTATCCCTATATCTACAAAGGCTCCAAAGTTTGTTATGTTGGTAACTATTCCAGGCAACTCCATTCCGCTCCTCAGGTCCTCAATTGTATGGATATCCGCAGCAAACTCAAGCACCTTTACCGTTGAACGGGGATCCCTTCCGGGTTTGGCCAGCTCCTGCATTATATCATTCAACGTAGGGAGTCCAACCTCATCGGAAACATATCTCTGCAGGTCAATTGCAGATACTTTCTCCTTATTCCCGACAAGTTCTCCAAGTGATATCCTGCAGTCCGCAGCCATCTGCTCCACAAGGGGATATCTTTCAGGGTGGACAGCAGAGTTGTCCAGAGGGTTCTCCGCACCGGGGATCCTTAGGAAGCCTGCCGCCTGCTCAAACACCTTTGCTCCCAGACGCTTCACCTTGAGCAACTGCTGTCGGGAAGAGAATGCACCAATTTCATTCCTGTAGTCAACTATATTCTGTGCCAGGGCAGGTCCAATGCCGGATACATATGAAAGGAGGTGCTTGCTGGCAGTATTGAGGTTTACACCTACACTGTTTACGCAGCTTACAACCACATCATCCAGCTTGTCCTTGAGGAGAGTCTGGTCCACATCATGCTGGTACTGGCCAATGCCCAAGGATTTTGGGTCTATCTTTACAAGTTCCGCCAACGGGTCCATAAGCCTGCGGCCGATGGATACCGCACCACGTACCGTAACATCATACTCGGGGAACTCCTCCCTTGCTACCGGCGATGCCGAATATATTGAGGCTCCATCCTCGCTTACAGAGAATACCTTTACATCTGCAGGGAGTGCCAGCCTCTTTATAAAGTTCTCAGTTTCTCTGGCCGCAGTACCGTTTCCTATGGCTATAACCTCTATTTTATATGACTGCACCATATTGGAGATCTTCTTCATTGCCATCACCTTCTCATTTGCAGGAGGGTGAGGGTAAATGGTATCATTGTGCAACAGCTCACCGTTGGAGCCAAGACACACAACCTTACATCCGGTCCTGAATCCGGGATCAATTGCCAGAGTCCTCTTCTCCCCTACAGGAGCGGCAAGGAGCAGTTGCCTCAAGTTCTCACCAAACACCCTTATTGATTCTAGGTCTGCCTTCTCCTTTGCTGCAGCTATGGCCTCATTTTCAATGGACGGATGCAAAAGGCGCTTGATTGAATCCTCAACGGCCATATCAAGTTGCTCAAACAATTTGAATGTATTGCATTTTACCCCATTATAGAGGAACCTGTTCACTATTTTCTTGGAGATGGTATCATCCGCATCAAGCTTTACATTCAGAACCCCTTCCTGCGACCCCCTCAGCAATGCCAGAAGCCTGTGGGCCGGAATCCTTGAGAGCGGTTCTGAAAAATCGTAATAATTGGCAAACTTCTCCCCTTCATCCTCCTTGCCACGGCCCAGTTTGGAAACTATCCTGGCACTCTTGAGGTAAAAGCTTCTCATCTCACCCCTTATGTCTGCCCTTTCAGATACAACCTCTGCCACTATATCCCTTGCCCCCTGCAGCACATCCTCCCTTTGCGGAAGCTCAGCAGAAATATAGGAATCCACAGTCCTGTCAAAATTCTCCACATTGAGAGTGAGCATCTGAAGAGCCAATGGCTCCAGCCCCTTCTCCTTGGCTATTGTAGCCCTGGTCCTCCTCTTTGGCCTGAACGGGATATACAGATCCTCCAGCTGCTGCATATGCAATGTAGCAGCTATCTCCTTTTCCAGATCAGGGGTAAGTTTCCCCTGCCCCTCTATACTTTTGATAATTGCCTCCTTCCTCTTGTCAAGTTCTTCAAACTTGCCCCACCAGTGCTTTATCTCCGCAACCTGCACCTCATCCAGCTGTCCTGTACGCTCTTTCCTGTACCTGCTTATGAAAGGGACGGTAGCCCCCTCTTCAAGCAACTGCACACAATGCTCCACCTGCCAGTCATTGACAGACAATAATCCCGATATGTACCTGATGTAATTCTTCTCCATAATCTCCTCTAATCATGTGATACCTGCTGCAACTGCTCCCTGTAGGCCGAGAATATCTTTGATTTTGAAACAAAACCAAGATACTTCCCTGTCTCATCCACCACCGGAAGGTTCCAGGCACCTGTAAACTCAAATTTGTTCATCACACTCTCCATCTTCTCCTTGCAATATACGAATTCCGGAACCTGTTTCATGAAAGTATAAACGTGTGACTGGTATTTATCCCTGTCAAACATAACCTCCCTCACATCATCCAGGTAAACAATACCCTGCATCTGCCCGTCGCTGTTCACAACAGGGAAAATGTTTCTGTGCGAGTGGGCAATTACCTTAACCAGGTCACCCAATGTCTGGTTCAAACCTATTGCAGAAAAATCATTCTCTATAAGCTCATCTGTCTTGAGCAGCGTAAGCACCGCCTGGTCCGAGTCGTGTGTAAGCAAATCTCCCTGTTTTGCAATACGCTTGGTATAGATTGAATACGGTTCATACAGCCTTATTGTTGCAAATGACACGGCAGAAGTAATGATAAGAGGCATAAGGAGGGTATATCCACCGGTTATCTCTGCAATAAGGAAAATTGCAGTAAGCGGTGCCTGCATCACACCCGCCATAAGACCAGCCATTCCCACAAGCACAAAGTTTGCCTCAGGCAGTGGGTGTATTCCCGACAAATTCACGAACCTTGCCACTATAAAGCCAAGGATACCTCCCATAAACAGCGTTGGACCGAATGTACCTCCCACGCCACCACCTGCATTGGTAAATGACATTGAAAATACCTTGAGGAAAAATACACCCAGGAAGAATACCGGAACAACCCACTTCATGGTAAGTATTTTTGAGAAGAAAGATGTACCTACTGCCGAATCGGGGTTGTTCATCAGAAGGTCTGTAAGGACCCCGTAACCCTCACCGTACAGTGGAGGGAAAATGAATATGAGCAGGCCAAGACATGCTGCAGAAATGAACCATCTCCTTCCCGGCTTCTCAATCCCCTTTATCTTGTCCTCAAGCCACAATGTGGTCCTTGTAAAATATAGCGACGCATAACCGCAGATGATTCCAAAGAGTATATAAAACGGAAGATTCCCTATTGAGAACGGTGTGAGGTCATTCTCAAAAGCAACCATGTCACCAAGGAACAGATAAGAGACTGTAGTTGCTGTAATTGATGATATCACAAAAGGAAGAAGTGATGTCATTGACATATTGAACAGCAGAATCTCCAAAGTAAAGAGCACTCCTGCCATAGGGGCCTTGAAGATGCCGGCAACTGCTCCCGCAGCACCACATCCGAGGAGTATTGTCATGTTCTTGTACGAAAGGCCCATTGCCCTTGCCACATTGGAACCTATTGCCGCTCCAGTATATACAATGGGTGCCTCAGCTCCAACAGATCCTCCAAAGCCAATGGTTACGGAACTGGCCGCAACTGAACTCCACATATTGTGCGACTTTATCTTGGATTCATTTTTTGAAACTGCAAGAAGCACTTTTGTCACTCCGTGTCCTATGTTGTCCTTTACCACAAACTTTACAAACAGGAAGGCAAGCAGCATACCTATTCCAGGATACAGCAGATACAGGATGCTGTCCGCCGGAGTGTTGAACCATCCGGTAAGTATCCACGCAACAAAATGGACAAGCTGTTTTAGGACAACGGCAGCTATTCCACTTCCAAGCCCTACAACAAGGGCCAGGATTATCATGAGTCTGCTTTCCGGAATTCCTCCGGCATATGATTTTATCTTGTATAATAAGCTTTTAAACATGTTCAAACGGGTTATATCCTACAAATCTAATAAAAAAAATTGGGTACGCAAAGCATACCCAATCCATTATTCAAATGCATAATTTACTCGTCTGAATCTTCGTCACCGCCGAATGAATTTGTACCGTCATCAGGGAATGTACCATTCTCTCCGGCACCTGCATCATCCACGTCAACATCTCCGAACAAGCCGTTCTCCACATCCTCATAATCATCTATCTTCACCTCTATCTTTACAAGATAGATTGCGTCCGGAATCTCTACTGAAACTGCATAGAAGAAACTGCCGTCAGGTTTGTCTACCTTAAACAGGTCTCCCATATAATCTGCATAACCTTTCGGATATTTCTCTTTGAATGCTGCAGCCAATTCTGCAGACATGTTGGCATAACTTACAACTGCTCTCTTCTTCTGGGGTTTTGACGAAGTTTTAGCACACATATCGTTTTCTCTTATTAGTTCAACTATGTTATAATCGTTTTGTGATGCAAGTATAATGCAATTTTTCTTATAAAAAAACGATTTTGCCTATTTCTTGAAAAAATAACATTTCTGTCCCCTCTTCCTCTCCATATTTTTTTCAACAAACAGAGGCTTGAAACTCTTCGGATCCATCTGGGAATAGTATGCAGCTGAGGATTTTGTCATTGGCGTAGGGGTAAAATCCTGCACCTGGTCCATATATATCCCCTTGAGCGCCCAATGTCCTGCAAGTTTCTCCATATCCTTCTCCGTACATCCGGGATGCGAAGAGATGAAATACGGCACAAGCTGGAACCTGAGCCCATTATCCCTGTTTACCCTGTCAAACTCCTTTTTGAGGCGCTCAAACAGCTTGAACGAAGGTTTGTTCATCTGGGCAAGGACATTGTCCTCAGTATGCTCAGGGGCAACCTTGAGCCTTCCGCTGGTATGCTTTGTTACAAGCTCCTCAAAATATGGCTTTGAAGAACTGTCCAGGAATCCCTTTTCATCTATAAAGAGGTCATATCTTATACCGCTGCCAATATAGGCATGCTTTATACCCTTTATCTCAGATATGCTCTTGTAAAGCTTGAGCAGTCTCCTGTGCGAGTTATTGAGGTTTGGACACATTTTTGGGAACAGGCAGCTCTTCCTGAAGCATTTTGCGCAAACGCTCCTGTCGTTGCCGGCCATACCGTACATGTTTGCCGTAGGGGCCCCTACATCAGAGATGTTTCCCGCAAATCCCGGAAGCTCCTTAAGCCTCTCGATCTCTGCAAGAATGGATTCCTCGCTCCTGCTCTGTATATGCTTGCCCTGGTGTGCAGCGATTGTACAGAAACTGCACCCTCCAAAACATCCCCTGTGGGTATTTATGGAGAATTTTATCATCTCATAGGCGGGGATATGCTTTCCCTTGTACTTCGGATGGGGAAGTTTGGTATAAGGAAGGTCATAGAATGAATCAAGCTCCTCAGTAGACGGAAGCGGGTATGGCGAATTCACAACGACATATCTGTTTCCAATCTGCTCAACCAGCTGCTTCCCTACCATTCTGTTTGCCTCAAGTTCTATGGCATTGAAATTCTCCACAAAGGCCTTCTTGTCCTTGAGACATTTCTCGTACGGATGCAGGAATACCCTGTCGGGAGAATCAGACGGTTTCTCCTCACTGATCCACGCAACCTGCTGAAGTTTGTTCCTGTCTTCCCAGGCCCCCTCCTCTATGTGCCTTGCCACATCCAGGATGGCTCTCTCACCCATTCCGTAAATGAGGTAATCTGCCTTGCTCTCCACAAGTACAGAAGGGAGAAGCTTGTCCTGCCAGTAATCGTAGTGGGTAAAACGCCTCAAGGAGGCCTCTATTCCGCCAATTACAACAGGGGTGTCGGGATACAGTTTCTTGAGGATATTGGAATACACCTTTACGGCATAGTCGGGCCTCATGTTTGGTGCACCGTTGGGGGTATAGGCATCATTGCTGCGTAGCCTTTTGGCTGCAGTATAATGGTTTACCATAGAGTCCATCGCCCCGGAATTTACACCAAAGAAAAGCCTGGGAGCCCCAAGCTTTTTAAAGTCACGCAAGTCGTCACGCCAGTTGGGCTGGGGAACAATGGCTACCCTGTAGCCGCTGTTCTCCAGTACCCTGGCTATAACTGCTGTTCCAAATGAAGGGTGGTCTACGTATGCATCACCTGTAAAGATGATCACATCCACATAATCCCATCCAAGGGCATCAATCTCCTTTTTGGTTGTAGGTATGAATCTCCCTTTTTCCATCATTACATTCTTTCAGGCAATCTGATACCCAAAATGTCCATTGCACTTACAAGTACTTTTGCAATTACCTCAATAAGGGCAAGTCTCTGGTCTCTGAGTGCACCGTTCTCCTCATTGAGGATTGTGGTATCGTGATAATACTGGCTGAACTCCTTGGCCAAATCATAAGCGTAGTTGGCAATTACAGCAGGTGAATGTGCATCACCGGCCTCTTTTACCCTCTGAGGGTATATGTTCAGCATCTTTATGATTTCAATCTCTTTAGGAAGCAATATAGCCTCAGTTGCTATTGCAGGGGCATATCCGCGCTCTGCAGCCTTTCTGAGGATAGATCTGATACGTGCGTGGGTATACTGGATGAAAGGACCTGTATTGCCGTTGAAATCTATTGACTCCTTAGGGTCGAACAACATGGTCTTGCGCGGATCTACCTTAAGGATGAAGTATTTCAATGCACCCTGGCCAATCATCTCAAACAGATCCTCCCTCTCTGCCTCAGGCATGTCATCAAGGCGTCCAAGGGCAAGTGAGGTCTCTTTTGCGGTTGCATACATATCCTGTACAAGATCATCTGCATCAACTACAGTTCCCTCCCTCGATTTCATCTTGCCTTCTGGAAGCTCAACCATTCCGTAAGACAAGTGGTAGATATAGTCGCTCCAGTCAAAGCCGAGTTTCTTGAGGATAAGCTTCAATACCTGGAAGTGGTAGTTCTGCTCGTTACCTACAACATAAATGTGCTCGTCCAGGGTATACTCAGCAAATCTCTGGTGTGCAGTTCCCAAATCCTGGGTCATGTATACAGAGGTACCGTCTCCACGGAGAAGAAGTTTCTTGTCCAATCCGTCGGGAGTAAGGTCACACCATACAGAACCGTCCTCGTGTGTCTCAAAAATGCCTTTAGCCAAACCCTCCTGAACAAGAGCCTTGCCCAAAAGGTAAGTCTGCGACTCGTAATATGTCTTGTGGAATGAAATTCCAAGGCGGTTGTATGTCTTGTCAAATCCTTCATAAACCCATCCGTTCATCTTCTTCCACAACTCAACAACCTCAGGATTGCCCTGCTCCCATTTTACAAGCATTGCCTGAGCCTCCTTAAGGATAGGTGCCTGTTTCTCTGCCTCCTCAGCAGGAACACCCTGCTCTATAAGCTCTTTTGTCTGTTTTTTCAACTCATTGCTGAACGCAACATAGTATTTTCCAACAAGGTGGTCACCCTTTATTCCCGACGACTCAGGTGTTTCACCGTTACCCATCTTCAACCATGCAAGCATGGATTTGCAGATATGGATACCGCGGTCGTTCACAAGGTTAACCCTAATCACATTGTGGCCGTTTGCCTCAAGAAGCCTTGAAACCGACCATCCCAAAAGGTTGTTCCTTATGTGGCCAAGGTGAAGCGGCTTGTTGGTGTTTGGAGAAGAGAACTCAATCATCACGCTCTTTCCGGTTGCAGGAAGCTGGCCATAATTCTGTGCAGAAGAAATCTCCACAAAAGTATTTTTCCAATACTCCTCAGAAAGTTTGATGTTAAGGAAACCCTTTACAACATTAAAGTTCTCAATGAATTTCTCATTGGCCTTCATGTACTCTCCTATCTCAGTGGCAGTTGCCTCCGGTGCCTTCTTGCTCATCCTGAGCAAAGGGAAAACGACAAGAGTAACATCACCCTCAAAATCCGGGTTGGTAGACTCTACCTTAATCATCTTGTCATCAGCCTCAACACCATACAGGGCCTTAACGGCCTCCTTTGCAATATTGCCTATAAAAATCTCTGGAATCATCTCTTTAAATTCAAATTAGTTTTTAGAAAAATACTCCTTCATTGCAGCCTTAACCTTTGGAGAAAGCTTGAGCAATGTAAACATTGTAGGGAATGCCATAAGGGCATAAGCCAAGTCAATAAGACCAACTGCTGCCTTCAACGGAATCATTGCCGCTACAACAAGCATTGCAAGGAAGAAAATATTGTAATATTTTGAGTACTTGGCGCCAAAAAGGAAGCCAGTACATTTCTGTCCGTAATATGAGTATGAGAACATTGTTGAGAATGCAAAGAAGAACAGCATAGCCAACAACAGGTATTTGCCCAAACCTGGGATTGATGCGTCAAAAGCCTGGAGAGCCACGCTCAAACCTGCCATAGAACCGCTCAGGCCGTCACCAAGAGGAAGTACATCCCTCTGGATAAGGATTGCAATTGCTGTAAGTGTACAAACAAGACCAGAGTCAATTGAAGGGCCAATCATAGCCACAAGACCCTCTTTAACAGGCTCATTGTTCTTTGAAGCACCGTGCATCATTGAAGCTGTACCCACACCTGCCTCATTAACCAAAGCAGCACGTCTGATACCTATAAGGGCAATTGAAACAAGTGCACCAATACCGCCGCCTACACCGGCCTTAACTGTAAGTGCATCCTTGAAAATTGCACCAAACACACCGGGAACCTCATTGAGGTTGGTAAGGATAATGTACATAACCAAAAGGAAGTACATGATAACCATTGCAGGAACCACCTTGGTAGCAACCTTTGAAATTCTCTTTATACCGCCAAGAACCACACAAGCCACAATAACTGTAATGATGACACCAATGATGAACCTTAGGGTAAGTGTATTCTGCTCAGGGGTAAAGAAAATTGAAGTGATTGCCTCTGTAAACTGGTTGCTCTGCATAATGCAAAGGGTACCAATAAGACCTGAAATAGCAAAGAACACCGCAAGAGGTTTCCATTTTGGTCCCAATCCCGACAAAATCATGTACATAGGACCACCCTGAACCTCACCTGCATCATCCTTCCCCTTGTACATCACTGAAAGTGTACCCTCAAAAAATTTGGTAGCCATACCAAGGATAGAGCTCACCCACATCCAGAAAATTGCACCCGGACCACCGATAGACAATGCTATTGCAACACCGGCAATATTACCCATACCTACAGTAGCTGCAATGGCACTTGCAAGGGCCTCAAACGAACTTATCTGACCCTCAGCCTTGCTGTTGTCATCAGACTTCAACGCCTTAATGGCCTTGCCGTAATACCTCAACGGAACAAAACCCGAATAAATAAGGAAATACAATCCTCCACCTACAAGAAGGATAAAAAGCGGATAACCGCAAACGAAATCACTCACAGCAGTAATCCACTGCCCCAGTGAAGCAAAAAAGTCGCCCATATATACTTAAATTTTAGAATTTTCAATAAACGACCAAAGATACAAAAAAAATGGCGTATTCCCTAAAATAACCGCCTCACGCACAAATTCTCATTTTATAATTCTCATTTTATGAGAACCATTTTATGGGAAAATTGTTATCTTTGTTCCAGTAATTGAAATATATGCTTTATGATCAATCCTTTTGTTACCAACGGTTATGCCGGTCCTGAATATTTCTGTGACAGGGTTCAGGAAACGGCAATTCTACGAGACCTTCTGTTGAATGAAAACAACGTGGCCCTAATTTCGCCACGCCGTTTGGGAAAGACAGGACTAATTTGGCATGTATTCAACAACGAAGATATCAGAAACAGCCACTACTGTTTTGTTGTAGACATATATGCTACAAAGAACTTGAGCGACTTTGTAAACATGCTTGGCAAAGCTGTAATTGACGAGTTGAGGCCTAAAGGCAAAAAGGCATGGGAGAAGTTTATAAATATAGTTTCTTCTCTACGTTCGGAGATCTCCTTTGATGTGCATGGTGTCCCTTCTTGGAATATGGGACTGGGTACTATAAACAACAATCCTGCTGTTACTCTTGATGAGATATTCTCATATCTCAATCAGGCAGACAAGCCATGCCTGGTTGCTATTGATGAATTCCAGCAGATTACAAAATATGAAGATGACACCATAGAGGCTACTATAAGGACATATGTCCAGCGCTGTACCAATGCCCACTTTATATTTTCAGGTTCACAGCGTCATATTATGAATGGTATGTTCACCTCACCGTCACGTCCTTTTTATCAGTCTGTTACAATAATGAACCTTCAGCCTCTTGATTTGGAGGTATACACAGATTTTTGTGTGGGGAAATTTGAGGAGGCAGACAAGCGCTTGGACCGTAATGTGGTAGCATTGCTTTACAACCGTTTTGATGCAGTAACAAGCTATATGCACCGCATTCTCAATGTCCTGTATTCAAAAACGGAGAAAGGACAGGAATGCAAACCTGAAATGGTTGATGAAGCAATAGACTTCATCTTACGCCTCTCATCTGACACCTATGAATCACTTTATTACCAGATGCCGGAGAAACAGCGCATGCTTTTCCTTGCCATTGCCCGCGAAGGCAAGGCTTCTTCCATCACCGGAGGCGCATTCATAAACAAGCACAAGCTCAATTCTGCAAGCAGCGTAAACTCCGCATTGAAAGGGTTGCTTGAAAAGGATTTTATAACTGTAAATAAGAATATTTACAGCGTATATGACCAGTTCTTCCCACTTTGGCTAAAATTCAAGGGGATTATATAATCTCTAGACAGCTCCTAATTTTTTCAACTGATTGCGTAAAAAAGAAATAGCGGGGTGACCGCTACTTCTTTTTTACGCCTGCCGGTTCCACCTTCCTCTCAATTATCTTCTCCACATAGTGATACTGTCGGGAAGAAGACCTGCCCTCCACCTCAATGCGGTATTGTGAATCAGAATCTGAGGTGTAGAAACTGATTGTGGCCTCTCCATTCTCATCAAGCTTCACTGCCGGATTCCAGTACAGGGTGATACGGTTATCATCCACCTTGGATTTTTTACTCTCCGGTGTATCATATTTTGGAGAGTAGAACTTTGCCGGTTTTTGCCATCCTAGGGGATTGGCACTGGTAACGTTGTACGGAACATCCTTTTCCCTGTATGATTTTGTACGGATCATCAGAACAGGGGAAGGATACAGGGCTCCAATATTTTGTTGAAATTGTGTAGCAGATAGACCTTGGACAAAAATCATCGATTCAATATCTGACAGTTTCAAATTAAATAAGTAATAATCTGAAAATTCCGCAGGGTCCATAGACATTCCATTCACATATATTTGAACCAGTGCAGTTGGTGGTCCCGCTGCGCGTTTTACAGTATGGGTTGTTATGGCTCTTGCCACTAATAAAGGTCTGACACCACCCATTTGAACTCTCAAACCATAAAAATTATCTCTCAAAAAAGTCTCAAGATCATAATGCTTGACATATGGTTTCATGTCAGACGTATCTCTATACCATGACTTATTTATAGGGTAATTGGGAATAGGACTTGGTGAGTTTTTTGGAGTAATAAGCTGCGATGTCACTACTACGGGGTTCAACTCAAATGCCATTGCATGATCACCGTCTTCACCGTTATAGTATATAGACTCTACTACCTTGCTGTATATTGGAGAATATTTTACTTTTTCAGGTTTTATAGGGTATATGTAGTCAGGTGCATAGTAATCATCACGCAATACTGGCATATGGCTGGTACTTCTGCCATTTTTACCCACTGCACTCACTATAAATCTTGTATTCTCCGGGAAATCAACATCTTTAAGAACAAAATAGCCTGAATCTATCTGTCCCATTGCCTTAAAGTTGATTGACGGGGCCAAAAATGATACAGTTGCCTTTTTTGTAAGTCCAACAGGATTTACAACCTTTCCAAATAGAGTCTGCCTGTACTCCCTGCCAAAGGTTGGCGCCTCACTCTTGCCCTGAAAAATCTTTTCAATATCATAATATCTCCACCCCTGGGTCTGCATAAGCATATCAGCCTTATGCATTCTTACTGAAAGAGGTATTGAGTCATTAAAATACCAATCTATATTCTCTATATAGCCTTTTATCTCACTCTTAAGAAGCATATAAGACTGCATAGTGGTTTTCTCACAATTCTCCACTATCCCCATATCGGTTACAGCAACAGAAAAATTGGAACCTTCACCTATCATCTCCTTTGGAAGCTTGATTTTGACATCAACCAGTTCCCTTGTGCTATACTCTTCCTTTTGAGTTTCCAGTTCAAGGCTCTCCTTTGTTGCTGGAAGAACAATAAACGGCCTCTCTGCATACACATTGCCATCAGAATCCACTACAGATACAGAATGAATTCCTGATGTAAGCTGCTGCAACCTCAATGCTATAGATTCATTTATTCCCTGCAAACGTTTGCTGTAGTAAATTACCGAACCATTGTGTATATATACATTCAACCCTGTATACTGGAGATTACCAGACACACTTACGGTGAAAATAATCTTGTCACCTTCGCCATAAGTATTCTTGGCTCTTATATCAAAACTCCCATTGACAGTAACGCCTTTATCCATTACTTTTGGCAATTTCACCTTCTTCCATTCGTAGCCAAGTGAATCTTTAACAGTAGCTGTAAGCTTGCCTTCAGGAATTGTCGCCAGCTTTACTTTTCCAAATCCTAAAGAATCTGTTGAATAATGGCCTATTATATTGTCATTTTCATCCTTAATATCACCAAACACCTGAACTCCTGCACCTTTCTTACCTACAGCCTTTACATACAATACAGAGTTTTCACCTTGTATATAATTACCGCTCTCCGGCAAAAACTGCACATCATACCTTATATCTTCATTCTCCTTATCTTTAATAAACGGAGATTGTACACCAACTCGTGCATACTCCCTCCTATTCTTCACTTTTTTCTTCTCCATAGCTGTCACCAGCTTGTCCTTCATAGGATTGGTAAGTTCCAGCTCCTTATAGAACATATACTCCGCAGGTCCGTTAAGCATCCAGTATGTGTATGCCCTCAAAACAGCTCTGCCTGTAGAACTCATTTCCGGTACAGCAATATGCCCTTGAAAACAGTTATTCACAATTTTCAACTTTTTCCTGCTCACAACAGTCTTTTCCAATACTGAATGATTAGTCCAACTGGTAAAATCCCTATTAAGCTCATCACTGATAAGCTCCACATAAATATAATTGGACTCATCAAACTCACTCGCATATGAAGCGTTCTCCACATAGCCGCTGAACCAGATGGTATCAGTTGCAAAGTAGACATCCTTATCTGTGTGGAGGTATACCTTTTCCGGAGAAAGGAGTTTTGAGTAATTATGGAAAAGTTCCTTCTGTTTGCTTGATTCTGTTTGTGCGCTTGCGGTTGAAAGTGACAATGCAGCGCATATCAGCAGGGTCAATTTTCTATACATATTTAGTGCTTTTAAGTTATTCTTTTAAGCGAATGTACTTGATAAAAGTTTTACATGTGCATTTTTAATAAAATTTAATCAGTTGATTATCTTGCATTTAACAGATTTTACACAGCAACAAATCAGGCAATCCGGCACTATTTCAACTGAATATTCCCTATGGTATGCTTAATCTTTCCCTGCTTGTTTTTCCTGTAAATTAT
>JAFOER010000194.1 GCA_017380095.1 Bacteroidales bacterium | reverse complement strand
TCCAATAGAATCACCGCTTGCAATATCCAATGTAAAATCCTTGAGATAATTTTTTCCCAATGCAAATCTGCCGGATTTGAACACCCCTTTGAGAACATTATCCCTGTCTATACTTATGTTGAGTCTGGAGTTGTTCTCCAGATACAGGCCGCTGTCAATTATCTGGAATATGTCCATTGTATTGTAGGTGTACACATTAAAATTGTACAGGCCATTTTTATAATGGACAGATGTATCTCTGTCAAAATAGTTGTCCAATTTGGAAACCATAGCCATATCCAGCACTTTCTTCACAAAAAGATTTACCGGAGCCGGTCCTGAATACTCCACCTTGGCAAACGGGGCATTTAATGTTGCTGTGTAAATATTGCTTGAGTGGAGGGATTTTATGGCAATATCACCAATATTGTAAATGCCGTTTACACCTCTGTAATTGAAATTTCTGACATCAATCTCGCCGTTTACAAACTCATTGTCGGCATTGGTAAACCTGGCTGCAGTATTGAAACTGAGCTGGGAAACCTGTGTCCTCCTGTCCAGGTTCAATGCGGCAAGATTCGCCATCTTGACATCTGCTATAAAGTCATATCTGCTGGCAGAAGTTATATCCTTTGCAAAAGTGAACACACCGTCATAACTGAAATTGAGGTTTGGGTCTGTACTTACAATGGAACCGTCATAGCAATTGTCAATATATGATCCTCTTGCAACTAATCCCCTGTATTCATATCCGTTGAACTGGAAAGCATCAACATCAAGGGTATCAAGCAGCAAGTCAATTCCACCACCCCTCTTGAACACTACATCAAACTGGGAGCTGAAAGTAGTCTTGCCAAGAATCTCCTTTGAAAGTATTGCACCTGCATCCACACCGTTTGCTGCTACCGCACCTTTGAATCTTGAACCGTATCCTCTCTCATTCCTGAATACAAAATCAACATCAACACCACCATGAGGGGAACTTATGGCCCCATCCACAACAAAATCGTCCAGAAGGCCCATTAGATTGCCTCTGAATGAATAATCAGCCCCCGGAGCCAACGATGCAATCACTTTATTTGGTGCAGTACCATTTATGGACGCAATGATTCGCGAAAGGTCATTGAATCTTACGGAGCTGTTCTTCACTTCCACAACTGCCATGGTACGGGATACGTCGGGAAGACCGCTCAGCCTCATATTTATGTCAACAAAAGATTCTCCCCTGTCAGATGTTACAAAAAGGTTGCTGCTCCTCAAATCACAAACGGGACCGGAAACCTCGCCATTGAGATGGAATGCCATCCTGCTTTTGAAAAGGGAGGGGGCAATCTTCCCGATAGTCCTGAAATTGAGATAGGAATCCTGCATATCCAAGCCAAGGACAACCTTTTTTGTAAAATCAGAAAAATCCTTTGGTGAATCATACTTCATGTAGAAGTACCTTGAATTGATTTGAGAGAAACTGTCTGCCAGGTAAAAATCTTCTACATACGCCTCTGTGCCGCATATTCTGGCCTTACCGCTCAAGGTCCCCAATGTGAGACCGCTCTTGTCACGTCCGTGAATTCTGTTGATACCGGCAAAAAGGGTATCATGCCTCAGATGTACATCTGATATGTCCACACTAATGTTCCTAACATCCAGATCTGCAAAATTTACAGTAGAATCCCCCTTGAAGGTATACCTTGTGTGGTTCCTCATTGTGAAGCGGAAACCGTTTATCTTCAATGACTCAGCGAGGAGATTGATGGAACTCTTTGCCGTATCTTTCTCTGTCTTCTTTACAAGGCCAAAAATCCTGTCGAGATTTGTACGCCTGTTCTCCTCTGTCTGGAGATTGAACTCACCACCACTTACAGAAACCTTCTTAATTTTAAGTTCTCCGCCCAACAGGTCCTGCATATCAAACGAAACAGAGAGTTTGTCGCACCTGAGCAGAGTATCAGAATACCCGAAATTGCTCTTTAGGGAATCCAGAAGCGGGGATCTTTGGTTTGAGACAATTGAGACATCCTTAACCAGAATCCTGTTAAAAAAGACAATATACACCTTCCCGACATTTATATCTCCATTGGCCTTTTCAGAAATGGCACCGGTAACGGTTTGGGCAGCAAATGTTTGCACTCTCGGAAACTGGAGAATGATAAGGGTTGCCACCTGAATGGTGAGTAAGGCAACCAGTACTGCCACCGATATTTTGAAAAACTTTTTAATAAAATTCCGTTTTTAGTGTACCCAATTAGCAAATTTAATCAAAAAAACTGAGTAGATTTGCAATTATATAAAAATCTTTATGAGCTATTTGATTTTAGGTATAGAGTCTTCTTGCGACGATACATCAGCTGCTGTAATCAGGGATGAGTATCTGCTATCTAACGTAATGGCAAGCCAGGAAGTTCACAGAACATACGGCGGTGTTATCCCGGAACTTGCATCAAGGGCACACCAGCAGAACATATTGCCGGTTGTAGACCAGGCACTCAAACAGGCAGGTGTTACAATGAAGGATATAGATGCAATTGCATTCACCAGAGGTCCGGGACTTCTGGGATCTCTTCTTGTTGGAACTTCATTTGCCAAAGGCCTTTCAATATCAACAGGCAAACCTCTTGTGGAGGTGAACCATCTCCAGGGACACATCCTCTCACACTTCATCAAACAGGAGGGCAAGGAGAACAGATGCCCACAGTTCCCGTTCCTCTCGCTATTGGTATCGGGAGGACATACCCAGATAGTAAAAGTAACGGACTATCTCAACTTTGAGGTAATTGGGCACACTATAGATGATGCTGTAGGTGAGGCATTTGACAAATGTTCCAAAATGATGGGCCTGGGTTATCCGGGTGGTCCTATAGTTGACAAACTTGCCAAGGAGGGAGACGAAAACCGCTTCAAGTTCTCAAAGCCGCACATTCAGGGGCTGGATTACAGCTTCAGCGGAATAAAGACTTCCCTTCTCTACTTCCTGCGTGACCAGTTGAAGGAGAATGAAAACTTCATTGAGGAAAACAAGGCAGATATCTGTGCTTCGTTCCAGAAACATCTTATAGACATATTGCTGGACAAACTTATAAAGGCTGTAAAGGAGACCGGAATCAAACAAATTACAATTGGAGGAGGAGTATCTGCAAACTCAGGACTGAGGGAGAGAATTTACAACGAAGGTGTAAAGAGAGGCTGGGAAACATATATCCCTGAGTTCAAGTTTACAACAGACAATGCGGCAATGATTGCAATGAGCGGACTGTGCAAATTCCGCCTTGGCATGACCTGCCCAATAGATGCAGCACCAATATCGCGTGCAGCGGACATGAAATAATTCAGGAGGGTGAAGCCATTCACCCTCTTTTAACAAATGCAAATTTATGAAAGAGGTAGAAGTAGTATTTGATGCAAAATTCAATCCGTCTGAAAAGGACATAATTGCCGCTTGCGAGAAGGCTCTCAGGGCAAGGCCTGGAGCAGTAATATCGCACGAGGTAAGGAAGCGTTCACTTGATGCCAGGGGCGGTGAGATAAAATTCAGATACAGGGTGAATGTTGCATTGAGGGGAATGGAGCCAATACAGCCGTACAAACTGCAGGAATTCAAGGATGTACACAACGCAGAACCTGTAATTGTAGTGGGTTGCGGCCCCGCAGGGCTCTTTGCCGCCCTCAAACTTGTACAGCTAGGCCTCAAACCAATAATACTTGAGAGGGGAAAAAATGTGCACCAGAGGAAATTCGACATGGCAAAACTCTCAAAGGAGCAGATAGTAAACCCCAACTCAAACTACTGTTTCGGCGAAGGTGGAGCAGGTACCTTCTCCGACGGCAAACTCTACACCCGTTCAACCAAAAAGGGTGACATAAGGGAAATCCTCCATATGTTCGTCCATTTTGGGGCAGACCCTTCAATCCTCATAGAATCCCACGCCCACATAGGAAGCGACAAACTTCCAAGGGTAATTGAAAATATGCGAAACTGTGTAATTGAGCATGGTGGCGAGGTGCATTTCAATTCTCATGTGGTGGATTTCATACAGTCTTCCTGCGGCTGGGAGGCAGTTGTGGAAGAGGTAAATGTTCCCGACAGCAATTCGTCGGGAAGAAAAACATATACTGCAAAGAATGTAATTCTTGCAACAGGACACTCTGCACGTGATGTATATGAATTGTTCCACGCAAAAGGGTGGACAATAGAGGCAAAGGGATTTGCGCTGGGAGTGCGCGTTGAACACCCGCAGTCACTTATAAACAACATCCAGTACCACGGAAAATACCAGCCATACCTCCCTACAGCTGAATACTCGCTTGTAGCACAGGTGGACGGCAGAGGAGTATTCTCATTCTGCATGTGTCCGGGGGGAATTCTTGTACCGGCAGCAACCGGCGAGGGTGAAATGGTACTCAATGGAATGAGCAACTCTGCCCGCAACTCAAAATGGGCAAATGCCGGAGTTGTGGTACAGGTAAATCCGGAAGATGTAACGGAATTTGCAGAACATGGCCCGCTACAGGTGCTGCGCTTCCAGCAATCGGTAGAGAAAAAACTGTTTGAAAACAGCAACAGCATAAAGGCACCGGCCCAGAGGATGGAAGACTTCTGCCGCGGCATTGTATCCAAAGACCTTCCTGAAACCTCATACAAACCGGGGGCTTACCCTGCCCCACTGCACGAACTGCTCCCTCCGTTCGTAGCAAGCAGACTGCAGAAAGCATTCCCGGAATTCAACAAAAAAATGAGGGGATACTACACCAACAAGGCACTGCTGCTGGCAGTAGAATCCCGCACCTCATCTCCGGTAAGGATTCCGAGGGACAAGGAGACCCTTCAGCACCTTCATCTTCCTGGCATCTACCCTTGCGGCGAAGGCGCCGGCTACGCCGGAGGCATTGTCTCCTCCGCTCTCGATGGAGTAAATTGCGCAATGAAGATTGCAGAAAGCGCCAACTGTAAATAATAATGCAATAAAGGATATTACTGAACAAAAATGGGAGAGCTGATCAGCTCTCCCATTTTTATATTGTCTCCTCGCAAATCTTTCCAATCTTGTTTTTATCGTACGGTCTCTCTACCCTTATGTAATTGCCGGTATAGCCGTACATCATTCCACCTTTCTGGGTTGACTCAAATAACACCCATTGGGTGGTATTTTTATATCTGGCAATGTACTCCTCATGCAATTTTTCTGAAAGTGCAGTCAATGCCTCCACCCTTGCTGTCTTGGTTGCCTCGTGCACCTGGCAAGGCATTTCTGCCGCAGGGGTATTTGCCCGTCGGGAGTAAGGGAATACGTGTATGAATGCCGGTTTGATGGTATCTTTGAGGAAATTATAGCAGTTCTGGAACTCCTCGTCCGTCTCTCCCGGGAACCCTACTATTACATCAATTCCAAAGAATACGTCTCCCATTATACGGCGCACCATGGCAATCTTTTCTGCAAACATTACTGTTGTGTAGCGGCGGCGCATAACTTTAAGTACTGCATCGGAACCGCACTGGAGCGGGATGTGGAAATGGTTCTGGAATTTAGTGCCGGAAGCAATCCACTCAATGATATCTTCGCGCAAGAGGTTTGGCTCAATTGAAGAGATGCGGTAACGCTCAATCCCTTCCACATCATTCAATGCCTTAAGAAGATCCAGAAAATCTTCGCCGGTAGTACGGCCGAAATCACCGGTGTTTACACCTGTAAGGACAATTTCCTTAATTCCGCTGGCAGCAATGGCCTTTGCCTCCTCCACAAGTACAGAAATTGGCAGATTCCTGCTTTTGCCGCGAGCCAATGGAATTGTACAGTATGAGCAATGGTAGTTGCAGCCGTCCTGAACCTTAAGGAAAGAGCGGGTCCTCTCGCCGTGTGAATATGCGGGAAAAATGGTCTCCACCTCATTGATTGCGCAAGAAAACGACCTCGCAGAGCCTGTCTTGGATGGAATTTCGCTCACAAGCTGGAAAACATCACCCTTGCGGTCTGCCCCCACTACAAGATCAACACCTTCAATCTCCATAATCTCAGCAGGTTTCAACTGGGCATAACAGCCTGTAACTGCAATTATGGCATCCGGGTTCTGCTTGTGAAGCTTCCTTATTGCCTGACGGCATTTCTTGTCTGCGTGCTCAGTAACGCTGCAGGTATTTATTACATAAATGTCTGCAGGTTTGCTCTGCGGAACCCTCTGGTATCCGGCATCAAGGAACTGCTGGGCAATGGTAGAAGTCTCTGAAAAGTTAAGTTTGCAACCCAGGGTTACAAACGCCACTGTCTTGTTTATTTCTCCGTTCATCATCAAATTACAAATTCATTGTAACCCTTGAGGCATAAACCTGCCCTCCAAGAGGTGGATTAAGCTTGTCTATCTGCACCTGTGCGCACTCAATGTAAGGGAATCTTGCCTTAAC
>JAFOER010000193.1 GCA_017380095.1 Bacteroidales bacterium | reverse complement strand
GCATATGCTATACAAGGGGCAGTATTCCTGCGGTGCGGCTCCAGCAGAATGTTTTCCGGCAACATCTGCGGCAACTGCTCCTTTACCAGCTCCCCGTACTGCTCACTCGTTACCACCATAATATTCTCGCTTGGAATGATCTTGGCAAATCTGTTGTAGGTCTGCTGCAAAAACGAGATGCCTGTACCAAAAAAGTCCAGGAACTGTTTAGGCTTGCTGTTTCTGCTCACAGGCCAGAAACGGCTCCCGACCCCTCCTGCCATAATAATGCAATAATAGTTTTCTCTACCCATATCTTTCATTTTACCACGCAGGTGCAAACGCATCCTGTATATACTCTATTTTAAACGATTCTCCATTGAAAAGGATTGAAACCACATCAAAAACCACCTCTTTTCCTCCCGACAACCCCCTGTTCTCCCCCAGGAACCCCCTGGCCGCCGCAATCACATTCTTTCTTTTGGCAGCAGTCATGTTCTCCAGCGGATCTGCCATAGAGGGGACATTTCTGCTTTTCACCTCAACAACCCTTATAAAGTTTCCGTCCTCCATTACCAGATCCAGCTCCCTGTGCCCCTTGCGCCAGTTCCTGGCCAGCAGCTTCATCCCTCTCTGCAAAAGGTATTCCAGAGCCGCATCCTCTCCCTTTTTGCCCAACTCCTGTCTATTTGTGCACCATAAATCTCCCATAATCCTCCTCTTTACACAACTGACCAAGTTACAAAAACTTCTCTTCTTTAGCAAATTGTGACGTTGTCTTCTTTTACAATTGCTTGTAATACAAGCAATTAAAAATTCATGTACGGGAAAATTGCCCGCACATGAATTTTTATTTTGCTGATTCTCAGCAAAATGTAAAAGAAGACGACGTCTCCACAAAAATTAATAAAAAAAAATCATATATTTGTAAGTTAACTCACAGAAACAATAATAACACTTAAAATATAGAAATATGTCACTATCATTTACTGACAGACACATTGGACCTAGGGACTCCCAGATTGAGGAGATGCTTAAGGTTCTGAATGTCCAGACATTGGATGAACTTACAAAACAAACTGTTCCTTCAGACATCCTTTTGGACAAGGAACTCAATCTTACTCCTGCAGTATCGGAGAACCAGTATCTGGCCAATTTGAAGAAAATGGTTTCCAAGAACAAACCGTTCAGAAGCCTTATTGGAATGGGCAACTACGGAACAGGTGTCCTTCCTGTAATTACCAGAAACATCTTTGAGAACCCTTGCTGGTACACCTCATACACCCCATACCAGGCAGAGATAAGCCAGGGCCGTCTTGAGGCACTGCTCATTTTCCAGACAATGGTAAGCAGCCTTACCGGCTTCCCTCTTTCAAACTGCTCAATGCTCGATGACGCACAGGCAGCAGGCGAGGCAATGAGGATGATGTTTGAGGTAAGAAGCAGAGATGCCGTAAAAGCAGGCAAGAACGTGGTATTCGTAGACGAGAACATGTTCCCTCAGGTTGTTTCTGTACTTAAAACCCGCGCAGCAGGCCTTGGCATAGAGATCCAGTTCGGTGACTACAGAACTGCAGAACTTTCAGAGAAATGCTACGGCGCCATGGTACAGTACCCTGCAGCAAACGGAGAGGTAAGGGACTACACAGAGTTCTGCGAAAAAGTTCACGCGGCAGGCGGTCTTGTAACAGCATATTGCGACCTTCTTTCACTTGCAGTGCTTAAGGAGCCTGCAGCATGGGGCGCAGACTGCGCAGT
>JAFOER010000192.1 GCA_017380095.1 Bacteroidales bacterium | reverse complement strand
GCACAAACGGCCACGCTGAGTATAATTATTGCCTTCATTGCACCAAAGAGGAATCCGAGGATGCGGTTGAGCCAGCCCATCATGGTGAGCTTTATTATGCTTTCTATCCCCTTTCCAATAAAGTGGGCTATGATTACTGTAATTATGAATATTGTTACGAACAGTATTATGTGCAGTGTCTGCTGTGCCATCTCAAGCGAGAACCACTCTTTTACGTATGTAGAAAGGTGTCCGGTGAACCTGCCTGCACACCATATTCCAAGTATGAGAGATGCGATGCTTACCAGTTGGCCTACAAATCCTTTGAAAATTCCGAATATTGCAGATGCTGCAATTATGACGAGAATGATTATATCCAATATTCCTAAATCCATAGCCTTTAATTTTTCCCAAAAATAGGACTTTTTCTCGGTTTGGAGATATAATTTGTATTATCTTTGCCAATTAAAATTTTAATAAAGATCTCATAATGGGTTTCGCGGAATATAAAAATCTGGATTTAGTAGAGATAAATCGCAGTGTGCTTGATAAATGGAAAGCAGAGCAGTGCTTTGAGAATACCCTTAAGGCAAGGGAGGGAGCAAAGAAATTTGTCTTTTTTGAGGGACCGCCTTCGGCTAACGGAATGCCGGGTATCCACCACGTTATGGCAAGGGCAATAAAGGATGCTTTCTGCCGTTTCAAGACTCAGAGCGGTTACCTTGTTCAGAGAAAGGCCGGTTGGGATACACACGGTCTTCCTGTTGAGCTTGGCGTGGAGAAAATGTTGGGTATAACAAAAGAGGATATCGGGAAGAAGATTACTGTTGACGAGTACAACAGCGCCTGCCGCAAGGAGGTGATGAAATATACAAAGGAGTGGGTTTCCCTTACAGAGAGGATAGGTTACTGGGTTGATATGGAGAATCCTTATATTACTTATGACAACAAGTATATTGAGACTTTGTGGTATCTCCTTAAGGATATTTACGGCAAGGGCCTTTTGTACAAAGGTTATACAATCCAGCCTTATTCACCTGCTGCAGGTACAGGATTGAGTTCGCACGAGCTTAACCAGCCTGGCTGCTACAGGGATGTTAAGGATACAACTGTTGTAGGACAGTTCAGGATAAAGAATCCTAAGGCTGAGATGGCACAGTGGGGAACACCTTATTTCCTTGCGTGGACAACCACCCCTTGGACACTTCCTTCAAATGTGGCTCTTTGTGTTGGCCCTAAGATTGATTATGTGGCTGTACAGACATATAATGCCTATACAGGCGAGAAGATGACAGCAGTTCTTGCAAAGAGCCTGCTTTACTCGCACTTCAACAAGAAGGCAGAGGAGATTGCACTTGAGGATTACAAACCGGGTGACAAGCTTGTTCCTTTTAAGGTTGTTGCAGAGTACAAAGGTCCAGAGCTTGTGGGTATGGAGTATGAGCAGCTTATCCCTTGGGTAAAACCTGTTTCAGTTGATGAGAAGGGCAAATGGAGCGACGCTTCAGACAAGGCGTTCCGTATCATTCCCGGTGATTATGTAACTACTGAGGACGGTACCGGTATCGTTCATATTGCACCTACATTCGGTGCTGATGACGCATTTGTTGCAAAAGCTGCCGGAATCCCTTCTTTGTTCATGATAAACAAGAGCGGTGAGACACGCCCTATGGTTGACCTTACAGGCAAGTTCTACATGATGGAGGAGCTTGATGAGGAGTTCGTTAAGGAATGTGTGAATGTGGAGCTCTACAAGGAGTACGAGGGCAAGTGGGTGAAGAATGCATACGACCCTCAGTTTACCGTAAACAAGGTGTTTGACGAGAAGGCTGCTGCAGCTGCAGAGACTCTGGACATCCAGATCTGCCTTATGATGAAAGGTGCAGACAAGGCATTCAAGATAGAGAAACATACACATAATTATCCGCATTGCTGGAGAACAGACAAGCCGGTATTGTATTACCCTCTTGATTCATGGTTCATCAGAACTACAGCTGTGCAGGATGAGCTTATAGCTCTCAACAAAACCATAAACTGGAAACCTGAGAGCACAGGTACAGGCCGTTTCGGCAAATGGCTTGAGAACCTTCAGGACTGGAACCTTTCACGTAGCCGTTACTGGGGTACTCCGCTTCCAATCTGGAGAACAGAGGACAAGAAGGAGGAGATGTGCATAGGTTCTGCACAGGAGCTTTACAACGAGCTTGAGAAATCTGTTGCTGCAGGTTTCATGGCTTCAAACCCATTGAAGGAGAAAGGTTTTGTTCCGGGTGATTTCTCTAAGGAGAACTATGAGAAGATTGATCTTCACAGACCATATGTAGACAGCTATATCCTTGTTTCTCCAAGCGGCCAGCCTATGAAGAGGGAGCTTGACCTTATTGACGTATGGTTCGATTCTGGTGCCATGCCGTTTGCCCAGGAGGGATTGGAGAATCTTGGCAAGGAGCAGTTCGGACAGACAGCAGATTTCATTGCAGAGGGTGTTGACCAGACACGCGGATGGTTCTTTACCCTTCACGCAATCTCTACAATGGTGAACAAGCGTGTTGCATACAAG
>JAFOER010000191.1 GCA_017380095.1 Bacteroidales bacterium | reverse complement strand
TTCAGGAGATCGGACACCAGGTTCCAGGTGCTAACATGAGCCTTGCTCAGTGGAACCAGGCTGACGACGCTTGGACTATCAACGTATGGTGGGATTCAAATCAAGAGTAATTCTTCCCTATAATAATTGAAGGTGGCCACACGGCCACCTTCTTTTTTTGTCCACACCCGAATACTACCACCCTGGATTCTGAGGGAAATCAATCCCCTTCAACTGGTAAAGGGTAAGTTCGCCGGTTGGGATTGCATCCAGGTAGTTTTTTGGAACCTCAACTGCCCTTCCTGTCCCCAATCCGTATGGGAGTATATATCCTAGGGCATCGGTTGCAAGTCCGTCAGCTGCAGAAACATCTTCCGCAGAGAGTCTTGCCCCCATAAAGATTGAAGGTTTCACAGCAGGATCCAGATATTCCAATTTTCCCCAACGTCTTATATCCCACTCCCGGAATCCGTCCATAATAAGTTCACACCTCCGCTCGCGGCGTATCTCCCAAAGCAGTGGGGAGACATCTGAGTCACGCAAAGGATCGTCGGGAAGAGAAGAGAGGGACATTGGGGCAACCCCTGCCCTTGCCCTGAGCAGGTTTATGGTGTTGTCCACGTCTGCCTGGGTAAGCAGTCCCAGCTCTGCCGATGCTTCCGCATAATTGAGCAGCACCTCCGCCAGCCAGAAAATTGGGGCATCTGTAGGGTTATTGGGTGCAAGAACCTCAGAGGCTCCCAGTGCCGGATTGTTGAACTTGGTTATGATGTATCCTGTGCTGGAGGTGAATCCTTTCTCGTCAGGGTTACCTATGTATGCAAGTTCATCCCCCACAGACTGCACAAGGCGCAGATCCCTCCCGGCAAGGGTATGGGATATGTTGTCATCGCCCTCATACATTCCGGACAATGATATTGGCAGTCCGTCGGCGCACAGGAATGCATCTACCGCATCTTTTGTAAGGCCGCTCATCATTGTACTGCTGTTTGTGTATCCTATTACAGAATGCGTAAGCACACCTGAAACATAACTTTTATAAAGGATAACCTCCGGATTCTTTGAAAGGTCCAAAGAACTGTACAAATCCTTATACACCGGGGTAAGGGTAAAATTCCCCTTCCCGACAATCTCTCCAGAGACCTCCCTTGCAATCTGAAGCAATCTCCCGGCCGCAGCCGCATCACCCGTAACATATTTTGCGTAAGTACCCTCATACAGCGCAACTCTCCCCAGATAAGCCAATGCAACCTCCCTGGACAAGACATTCACGTCACCCAGAGCCTTGCTCCTCTCTATACTCCTCAGGTTTGCCACAGCAAACTGGAGGTCCGCCATTATGCTGTCCACAACAGCTGCGCGTGGGGTAGGCGGTGCATATATGGCTTCAATGTCGGACTGGTCCAGATACCCATTTATATAAGGTACATCTCCAAAATGCCTCACAAGGTTGGCATACTCAAAGGCCCTGAAAAAGCGCCCCACACCCAAATAATGGTTCCTGGCTTCATCTCCGAGAGCTGACATCTGGGGCACCCTCACCAAGAGGAGGTTGGCTTTCCTTATATATGTATAATCCCAATGGGAGTTGGATGCAGGTGCTGTTGTAGGGAACAGGTCCAGTGATCTGGCCGCCTGGTCGTCCGTAAACGTAGTGAAATAGAAATCACCGTTTGTGCCGGTACCAAAACCTGTAAAGAGGTTGTAGAATTCCCAGCAGTAGGATTTAACATTGTTTTCACTTGTCCAGAAGTTCCCGTCCTGGAATACCGTCTTGGAACCCCTGTCGAGAAAACCCTTTGAACACCCTGCAAGAAACAGCATTGCCGCTCCGCAGATAAGTACATTCTTTATATAATATGTTTTCATAACTGGCATTTTTACATGGTTAACTGCACTCCAAACGAGATGATCCTTTCAAACGGCGCCGTTCTGCCGTAGAAATTTGATGTGGCCGAGCCGGCTGTAATTTCAGGATCTATCGGAATCTTCTTCTGCGAGAACTCAAACAGGTTCTCCCCGCTGAAATATACCCTTGCCTTTGTGAGGTTGGCCCTGCTTATCCATTTGTCGGGAAGAGAATATCCTATGGTTATGTTCTTCACCCTCAAATATGAGAGATCCAACAGGTATTTGGTCTGCGGATAGAAGTTGTTGCCCGAATTGGCTGCCGCATTTGCCATATACCTTATGCCGCTGATGGCTGTAGAGCCGTTGCCGGTGTAAGGGAGAGGGTATCTGGCATTGGGATTCTCCGGGCTCCAGAAATCCATCTGGTGCTCATACATCACGTCTGCACCCCTGTAGTAAGGGATTGCCTCATTGCCTGTAGCCCAAAGCTGGCGCTTTCCTATTCCCTGCAGATAAATATCCACATCAACCCCTTTCCACGCACCTCCTACCCTTATGCTGTACTGGTAGCGTGGAGTGGTATTGCCAATCACCTTCAAATCTCCATGATCCTGCAGTGTGGACTTGCCGGCATTTATAACATTGTCACCGTTAAGGTCCCTGTATTTGATGTCGCCTGGGCCGAACACAAAGTTCCCGGTCTGCAACCCTACCTGGCTTGGCGATGATGCAACATCCTCGGCCGAGGTAAAGTAACGGTCTGTCTCAAAGCCCCATATCTCTCCTATGGTCTTCCCCTTGTAATTTGATGTAAGGAGATTGCCCGAGTTGGCATTCCACTCTGTTATCACACTTTTGTAATCACTTATGTTCACATTGCCGTATATGCTCAATCCGTTCCCGAAAGAGTGGCTTCCATCTATAGTAATCTCCCAGCCTCTGGTACGCAAACGGCCGTCATTTACCATTGCCGCAGCTGTACCGAATGTTTCAGGCAATGTTTCACCAACACTCAGCATATTGCGGTTGGTTCTCTGGAACCAGTCGAATGTAATGCCATACTTATTTCCCAGGAATCTCAAATCTACACCTATATCCAATGTAGCCACATCTTCCCAGTAGAGACTGCTGGAGACATTTGCAGGCAATCCTGTATAAAGCACTTTTGCCCCGTCAACCAGCCAGGATGCGTATGCTGTTGACATTGTAGGGATAAACCTGTCGGCTCCCACATTCTGGTTTCCTATGAGACCATATGACCCCCTTATCTTCATGTCTGAAACTACCTGTTTCACAGGGGCGAAGAAAGGCTCCTCAGACACCCTGTAACCAAGTGAGAAAGAAGGGAAGAATGCCCATCGGGAGTGTGAAGGGAAGTTGGAAGATCCGTCATACCTTCCGTTCACCTCTGCCAGATACCTGTTCTTGTAATTGTAGTTTACCCTGGCAAACCACCCGGCAACAGCCCAGTCCGATGCACTGCCGTTTACCGTTGCAGCTCCTGTTGCCAACGGAAGCTGCCCCAGCTCCTTATCCATCAGCCCCATTTTTTTTGACATCTGCATCTGGCTCTGGCCGGTTTCAATGTTCACTCCGGCTGTAACCTTAAGATTGTGCTCACCAAAATCCTTTTCAAAGGTGGCGTATGTATTGGATGTAATTTGAGTGGTGCGGTATGATGTAAACTCCACCTCATCTGCCGAGCTGCCCGGCAATTTGGTATTGTAGTTGAGCCCGCCTCCCCAGAAATCCCACATTGCAACATATCCGCCGCTCTCGTGTACCCTGCGGTTGGTTGTGGAGTATGCAAACTCGCTTCTCAGATCTACATATTCCCCTATATGGAATGTAGCTGCCACCTGTGTATTGTAATAGCTCTGTCTGCTGGTGCTGTAGGAGGCATTGTGGAGGTAACCCGGTATATGCCTGAACCAGGCTGTGGTCCCCTGCCAATCAGTATAGGTGCCGTAAGGGAAATAGGTTCCCCAGCGCCACATATAGTAATAAGGATCCTGATAGCTGTACGGGTAATCGTAATCTGTCTGCCTCAAGTTCATTCTGGCCTCAATATCCACCCAAGGGGCAGCCTTGGCATTTACTCCCAATGAGAGGTTATACTTGTTTATGATATCCGGCTTTATTTTCAATATACCCTCCTGGTACTGGTATCCCCCGCTCAGGACAAAACTTATCCTGTCACTGCCACCTGTGATCTGGAGGTTATGGCTCTGCTGCGGTGTCCATTTCTGGTACATTTCCTTCACAGGATCCCACAACCGGTAGAAATAGGTCACCCCATCCTTTACCTCAAAATCCTCACCCATTATCATCTCATGGCCTCTCCTGTTATGGGAGTAATTGGCTATCCATCTTTCAATGCCGTCCATAAGGGGCTGGGCCTTCATCCCAAACATGTCAAAAGCCTGTTTTCCCCTTGCCATAGCAGCTTCCATTGCTGCAATCTCTGCAACCGCATCTTTTGGGAACTGCGGCAATACTGTTGGGGTACCCCAGGAGAAGTTGTTTGTATAACTCACGGAAAATTTGCTCCCCATTCTCCCGCTCCTGGTCTTTATAAGTATAACTCCAAACGCAGCCCTCGCTCCGTAAATTGATGTGGAAGCAGCATCCTTCAAAACCGAGATGCTCTCTATATCCTCCGCATTTACCAAAGATATGTCACTCACCACCACATTGTCCACCAGAATAAGTGGGGAACCCCCATCTGCGGCATTCAAGGAGCCCGTACCCCTTATATTTATTGCAGGGGCATTATTTATGGCACCATTTGAGAAGGTTACGGTAAGGCCAGGAACAGCACCCTGCAACCCTTTGGCAGGATCTGTAAACGGCTTACCATCCATTGTCCTCCCGACATTTACCGTAGACACAGCCCCCGTAAGGTTCTCTTTCCTCTGGGAACCGAAACCTACAACCACCAGCTCATCCAGGATGAGGTTCTCCTCCTTCATCACCACATCCACAACACTTTTGCCTCCAACCGGCACCCGGGTATTCTCCATACCTATGAGTGAAAACTCAAGGGTACCGTTGGCTGGTGACACTATGGTGTACACTCCGTCAATATCCGAGATGGCCACATTCCCCTGCTCTCCAACCACCACAACCGACACCCCCACAAGGGGCTCCCCCGCAGTATCTGTAACTTTTCCGGTTACTGTTATCTTATCTTCAATGGCATATGCAGGGTCTGCCGCCCCGCAGTACCCCATCGCAGGCAATCCTGCAGCCACAAGAAGGCATAATGCTCCATAACAGAGAATTATCCGTCTACAAACATTTGAATAATACATAGATCAAATTTTTAGATATTTGAGTAATCAACAAAATTCAAATACTTTGGTTTAGTTTTGCTAAATTTGCATCTATGTTATCACTCAAAAGCAAAATACTCCTGTTCCCTTATTGGCTGACACTCAAGATAAGGCACTTCCTTTACGACAAAGGGATAAAGAAAAGCTACTCTTTCCCCATACCTGTAATATGCATAGGCAACATTACCGTAGGTGGCACCGGCAAGACCCCGCACGCGGAAATGATAATTGGGATGCTGCAGGACAAGTACAGGATTGCCCTCCTTTCCAGAGGTTACAAGCGTAAAACAAAAGGATTCAGGATTGCAACGGATACAGACACTTTTGCAGAGATTGGAGACGAGCCACTGCAGATAAAGCACAAGTTCCCCGACATAACCGTAGCAGTATGTGCCGACAGGAAGGAGGGAATAGAGAAACTGCTCGCACTCCCGGAAGGGGTACGTCCGGAACTCATAATACTCGATGACGCATTCCAGCACCGCAGGGTAAGGCCATCCCACTCAATTGTACTTGTAAACTGGCACAACCCCATCTTCTCCGACAATCTCCTCCCTATTGGAAGACTCAGGGACCTTCCTGAACAGATTAGAAGAGCAGAAAGCGTGATAGTTACCAAGGCTCCCCGCTTTGGCGAGCACGACGGTATAATTGATGACCGTTTGTGTGCGGAGCAGATTGCCCCCGTAGAAAAGGAGTGGCGCAGCAGGCTTGGCCTGAACGCCAGCCAGAATTTGTGCTTCTCCACAATCTTTTATGGAGAGCCCCGTCCTGTAGATTCTTCTGCGGGAGATTCCAGATATGTATACTCACAGAATGCCATTTTCTTTACAGGAATTGCAAATGACACAGAGTTCCGCAAACTAATTTTGTAGCAGATAACACAAGGGTGACTCTTGACGCCTCTCGTTCCTCCGAAATCTACGGCAACAGCACCACCGTGCAGCCACCTGCATTAACAACAAGATACATCATCAAAGCGTTTGACGGCCAGACCGCCGA
>JAFOER010000190.1 GCA_017380095.1 Bacteroidales bacterium | reverse complement strand
GTGTGGATGAAGAGGATGTTCTTTGCACCAACCAATGCGCCGCCCTCTTTCAGCTCGTTGTATACACCGTACATTGCTTTGCCGGTGTAAACAGGATCCAAAATAACAGCCTCGGCACGTGCAACCTGTTTGATGAACTCAAGCTCCTCAGGTCGGCTGATTGCGTATCCCAAGCCTACGTATTTGTCGATTACCTCAATTTTCTCGCGGCGAAGTTTTGCGCCAGCGTGCTCAGGAAGGTATGCCAAAGCGCCGTTTGAAATATCGTCAATGATGTTTGTAAAGTACTCAACGTCATCACATACTGCCATGCTTACAACGCGTTTGCCGTAGCCGTGAAGCTCGTTTGCAAGGTGAAGGCCGGCAGCTGTTCCGCCTGAACCGGTTGCAACTACAACGGTGTCGAACTCAATGCCCAACTCTTTCTCCTGAGCCACAATCTCGTTCATGCAGTTGTAGTATCCAAGGGTTCCAATATCGTTTGAAGCACCTTCAGGAATAACGTAAGGTTTGTAGCCCTGCTTGCGGTACTCCTCGGCCATAGCCTCCATAATCTCGCCGCGGCTGTTGCTGTATTCTGGTCTGGTACAGAATTTTACATCTGCACCCATAAGTTTGTCAAGGAAGTAGTTTCCTGCTACTGGCGGTTGCTCTGAGATACGCAACAAAACGGCAGATTTCATGCCCAGTTTTGTAGCAACGGCAACGGTAGCCCTGCAGTGGTTAGACTGGATACCGCCACAAGTGATCAAAAGGTTGCAGCCTTTTTCAATGGCATCTTTTGCAACATATTCCAATTTTCTCACTTTGTTTCCCGATATCTCTGAACCTGTATGGTCGTCCCTTTTGATGTATAGGTTTGTGTTCCATTCTGCAGAGAGCCTTTCCAATTTCTCAATTTTTGTAGGCAGATTGGCAATAGTCAATTTTTCCATAGTTATTGTTTGTTAAGTGTTTCCTTTCGGGCCTTTTTATTATATTTGCGTTTTATAACCTATGCAAATTTAATAGTAAAAAATATGTTTATCAAAAAATTATTCTCAGCAGCGGCCGCTTTGATGTTTGTTGCCAGTGCAGCATTCTCGCAGACCGTGGTAAAAGACCGCGAGGTCTTTGCAAAACTTTCTGACTCACTTGATACATATCTTGAGCCAGTTGCGTCAATTGTTGTAAATGTAAGGGTAGATTCTGCAGTTATCAATGGCAATAATCTGGATCTTCACCTTAGTAACCGTACATCCGATTACTTCTTCAGGGACAATACTGTAAAAGATATCTACAGCATTGCTGCAGCTCTTCTTCCCGACGAATATAAGGGAATGAACCTTACTATTCATGCAAATGGAAGCACTTTGCAAGAACTTGCATCAAAATTCTATTCTGAGAGTTACAAGATGCCTGCAAAACCAAAGAAGGTAAAGAAATCAAAGAATCCGGCACCTGTATTGGTTAAGAATATGTCTCTTCCATATGAGGTTAATTATGGACTTAATGGCCGCCATCTTGCTTTGTGGCAGAGTCACGGCTGGTATTATGAGCAGTCTTTGGCAAGATGGGAGTGGCAGAGAGCCCGTATCCTTGAGACAGTGGAGGATCTTTATACACAGAGTTATGTGGTTCCGTTCCTTGTTCCTATGTTGGAGAATGCCGGTGCTAATGTGCTTCTTCCAAGGGAGAGGGATACCAACAGAGAAGAGATTATCATTGATAATGATGCCTTGATGGGTGGTTATACAGAATTGTCGGGAGCTAACGACTGGAAAAAAGGTGATACAGGTTTTGCAAATCCTAAAAAATCATATGAGCACGGTGAGAATCCTTTTACAATGGGTACCTACAGGGTTGTTGATGCTGTTGTTAAAGGAAAGAAACAGCCTGCAGAGAGTGTAGCAAAATGGGTTCTTGAGCGTAGACAAATTATTGGTGACTATGCTGTATACGTTTCATATAAGAGTCTTCCTAACAGTGCTGAGGATGCTCTGTATACAGTTAAGCATAAAGGTGGCGAGACACAGTTTATGGTTAATCAGAAGATGGGTGGCGGTACCTGGATTTATTTGGGTACATTCCCTTTCGGTGGCTCAAGTGAGGAGGGTGTATTCCTTTCTAATGTGAGTAGTCAGAAGGGTGTTGTTGTTACTGCAGATGCTGTGAAGATTGGTGGCGGTATGGGTAATATTGCAAGAAAACCAACTAACCAGCCTGCATTTAATGTTAAAGCTGAGACAAGTAAATATCCACGTTTTGCAGAGGGTGCACGTTACTGGTTGCAGTGGGCAGGTTTTGTAGATTCAATCTATTCATATACAAATCTTAAGAATGATTATACAGATGACTATATGTGCCGTGGCCGTTGGGTTAATGCTCTTATTGGAGGCAGTAAGATGAAACCTGATGCTCCTGGTTATAATATTCCAATTGATATGTCATTTGCATTCCATACAGATGCAGGTACATTTGCTGATGATTCTATTGTTGGAACACTTGCTATCTATACAAGATATTCTAATGGTTCAGACAAATACCCTAACGGTAAGAGCAGGCTTGGTGCGCGTGAGATGACTGATATTATCCAAACAGAGATTGTAGATGCTGTAAGGGCAGAGTTTGAGCCAAAATGGAGCCGTAGAGGTTTGTGGGACCGTTCTTATGCAGAGTCTCGTACTCCAGATGTTCCTTCAATGCTTTTGGAGCACCTTTCTCATCAGAACTTTGCAGATATGCAGTATGGCTTGGATCCATCTTACCGCTTTACTGTAAGTAGGGCTATTTATAAGGGTATTCTTAAGTATCTGAGCATGGATAGTGGTCTGCCTTATACTGTACAGCCACTTCCAGTTAAGAATTTTGCCGTTGAGGTTGCGGGAGAGGAGCAGGTTAGATTGACATGGAGTCCAGTTTCTGATCCGCTTGAGCCTACTGCAGAGCCTACAGCTTATGTGGTTTATACTAAGATTAATGATAAGGGCTTTGATAATGGTGTGCTTGTTAAGGATACTACTGCTGTACTCCCAATCTCTCCAGATTGTATCTACTCTTATAAAGTTGTTGCAGTGAATGACGGTGGTGCATCGTTCCCGTCTGAGCAGCTTTCAGTTGGTATTTCTTCTAAAAATTCCGATAAAATTGCTCTTGTAGTTAATGGCTTTACCAGAGTTTCAGGTCCTGCAGTGTTTGATAAGAATGATTCTACTTTTGCTGGTTTCAATAATGCTTTGGATAATGGTGTTGCTTATATGAAAGATTGGTCATTCATTGGTGAGCAGTTTGAGTTCCGCAGAGAGATTCCTTGGATGGATGATGACGCTCCAGGTTTCGGTGCTTCTTATTCAGATTATGAGGATAATGTAATTACTGGTAATACTTTTGATTATCCGTTTGTTCACGGTAAAGCACTGATGAATGCAGGTTACAGCTTTGTTTCTTCTTCTGTGGGTGCAGTTATGGCAGGTAAGGTTGATATGAACAACTATAAGGTTGTTGATATGATTATGGGTAAACAGGGTAAAACTGTTGTGGGGCGTGGAGTGTTCGGCTACAAACATGAGGTGTTCCCTGTTGCTCTTCAGAAAGAGATTGAAGAGTATTGTGCTGCAGGCGGTAATCTGTTGATATCTGGAGCAAACATTGCAACAGATTTGTTTGATGCTCCTGGTGTTACTGAGGAGGGTCAGAAGTTTGCAAAAGAGGTACTTAAGTTTAAATGGATGACTAATCAGGCTTCCAAGGGTATGTATGTGAAGTTTGTTGCTAATCCGTTCGGATTTGATGATAAGATTTACAGTTTCAATAAGAGTTTGACTAATTCATATATTTACGCTGTAGAGTCTCCAGATGCTTTGGTTCCTGCGGATAAGAATGCTTATACCATTATGAGGTATAGTGATAATAACATTTCTGCTGGTGTAGCTTATAAAGGGGATTATAAAGTTGTTTCTTTGGGATTCCCTATTGAAACTGCTATGTCAAGTATCAATAATATTATTGGTTCTGTAGTTAAATTCTTTGAAGCTGAGTAGTTATGGAACTTACAAGAGAACTTGAAATTATTGAACTTATAAAGAAAGAGGTGAAACCTGCATTGGGCTGTACTGAGCCCATTGCGGTTTCTCTTGCTGTTGCACGTTCGTGTGAGGCTTTGAGGGAGATAGGGGTAGAGGTTGCTTCTGTTAAAGTTGAAGTGAGTGCAAATATCCTTAAGAACGGTATGGGTGTTGGTATTCCCGGTACCGGTATGGTTGGTCTGCATATTGCTTCGGCTTTGGCGGTAACTTGTGGCCGTAGTCTTTACGGACTTGAGGTTTTGAAGGATTTGACTCCTCAGTCTATTGATGATGCTAAAGCTATTGTTGATGCAGGCGCTGTTAAGGTAGTTCTTGCAGATACCCCTCTGAAACTTTACATTAAGGCTACTGTGTATTCTGGTGATAGGGCACATTATGCAGCAACAGAGATTGCAAATAATCACGATTCAATTATTTCTGTTGTTCGCGACGGTGTTTCTTTGTTGGATCATTCACATATAAATCCTTTGAAGTGTGCAGGTTCTGCTTGTACAGCAGTAGGAGGGGAGGTTGCCCCTGTGGAAAAGACGACATTGCAATATAAATTGTCGGTGAAGGAGATTCTGCAGTTTGCGCAGGAGGCTTCATTTGAGAATATTGAGTTCATACTTGATTCCGTAAAGTTGAACAAGGCTTTGGCAGAGGCTGGTTTGAGAGAAGATTTCGGTTTGAAGGTGGGCAAGACTATCCTTGCACGTGAGCACTCGTCTGTGTTCGGTTCTTCTATTATGACATATGCTATGGCAGCTACTGCTGCTGCTTCTGATGCCAGAATGGCTGGTTGTACTCTTCCTGCTATGAGCAACTCTGGCAGTGGAAACCAGGGCATTACAGTTACAATGCCGGTGATTGCTGTGGCAGAGAAGATGGGCGTTTCACAGGAGCAGTTGGCACGTGCATTGGTATTGAGCCACCTTGTTGCCATCCATATTAAGGGTTATCTTGGCAAACTTTCCGCTTTGTGCGGTTGTGTGATTGCCTCTACCGGTTCATCTTGCGGTATAGTTTATTTGAACGGCGGTAGTTATGAGCAGGTTTGCGCTGCAATCAAAAATATGGTTGGAAACATTACAGGCATGGTTTGTGATGGTGCAAAAGTAGGCTGTGCCCTTAAAGTTGCATCCGGTGTCTCTTCTTCAATCCAGGCTGCTGTCCTTGCTTTGGACAACATATGCATCTCCTCAAACGACGGTATCATTGAGGATTGCATTGAGAAGACCATCTGTAACCTTGGCCGCATCGGTGCTGAGGGTATGCAGACCACCGACAAGATGATTCTGGATATCATGGTTTGCAAATAGGATTGCTATTGGAGTTTTGTTTGACTTTGTGGGTAAATTTTAGCGTTTTATGAAGAAGAAAGCATTTTTGTTGGGAATTCTGGCTGCTTTGATGCTGCCGTTGGCAGGTTGCGCCCAGAAGGTTAAGGAGTACAGGTTGCAGGTAGTGGAAACTTTGCCGCACGACCGGGGTGCCTATACCCAGGGGCTGTTTTTCCATAATGGTGATCTGTACGAGAGTTGCGGCCAGTACGGTTCTTCTTCGTTCAGGAAGGTAGAGCTGAAAACCGGCAAGGACCTCAGACGCCTGAACTTCGACGCCAAGTACTTTGTTGAGGGATCCTGTGTCCTCAACAATCTCCTTTATATCCTAACCTGGCAGGAACACAAATGCTTTGTGTACGATATAAATACGCTCAAATTTCTTGGAGAACTTTATAACCCGCGCGAGGGTTGGGGCCTTACCACAAACGGCAAGGATCTTATCCTTTCAGACGGTACAACCAAATTGTTCTTCCTGGATCCACATACTTTTGCAGTACGCTCTACCAAGGAGGTAAAATTCAACGGCAGGGCAATTCCCCTTATAAATGAGCTTGAATTCATTAACGGAGATATCTGGGCCAATGTCTATACCCAGGATTATATCCTTATAATTGATCCCGCTACAGGCAACGTTAAAGGGCGCATAGACTGCAAGGGCCTGCTTCCAAGCTCTTTGCGCAAACCTTCCACAGATGTGCTCAACGGAATAGCACACAACCCTGCAACCGGAGATATTTATCTCACAGGCAAGTACTGGCCAAAGATGTATAAGGTGAAACTTGTAGAGAAATAGTTGTCGGGAAGGGAATTACCCCATATACTCCATATGTTCAATCAGGATTTTCATCCCGATAACAATCAGGATTACGCCACCCCAAATTTCTGCCTTCTTGCCGGCCTTGTACCCGAGTCTGCTTCCTCCCTGCAATCCTATGTATGAGGCTGTAGCAGTTGCGGCAAATGTGCAGAATGTTGTATATGCTATCTGTGTGGTGCTTATCTGCAGCATTGCCAAAGAGGCGCCTACAGCAATTGCATCTATGCTTGTGGCTGTTGCAAGTACTGCTAGCCTTTTAATGCAAAGGAAATCCCTTTTTGATGTCTGCTGTTCCTCATTGCCCCTTTTTATGGCCTCAAACAGCATTTTTCCACCAAGATATGTTAGAATGATGAATGCAACCCAATGGTCCCATTCCAGGATGAAATTTGCTGCCTTGCCACCTATAAACCATCCGGTAAAGAGGTAAGCAGCCTGAAAAATACCAAAGAAGGCTATAACCATAGCCTTCTTTGATAGTTTCATATTTGGCATTGAGATTCCGCCACCTACAGATACCGCAAAAGTATCAAATGTAAGGCTTACGGCAAGTATAAGAAGCTCAATGTTTGTCATAAATTATTTCTTTTTGAAGATCAAAAGACCACCCATTGTGATACCTGCACAAACTGCAATCAGTGAGAAACCGAAGCTGAATACGTAGTTCTCAATGAAGAAACAGATTACCGGTGCAATAACACAAACGTAAGGTACAACTTTGTCCTTGATGTTAACTTTGGTAAGGATACCCAACATGAACAGACCAAGTAGAGGACCATAAGTGTATGATGCAATCTGGTATACCATGTTGATTACGGCGTCGTTCTTTAGTACGTTGAATACGCAGATCATTACTACGAACAATGCTGCCATAACGTAAGTAACGTTCATTCTTACCTTTTTCTTCTTGTTGTCGTCCCAACCGTGTTTCTCAATGCCTACAAGGTCAATACAGGTTGAAGTTGTAAGTGATGTAAGGGCATTTGCACAAGTAGGGTATGCTGCTGAGATAAGACCTACAAAGAAGATAACTCCTACAACAGGGCCAAGTGTAAGTGCAACTGTCGGGAAGATCTTGTCTGCCTCAAGTTTGCCTGCTGCGGTGGTAACTGCCTGGATAAGCTCAGGATGGCTCTGCATGAAGATTGCAAGAACTGCTCCAAGGGTTACGAACAATAGGTTGATAGGAATCATCATTAGGATTGAGGTCATAACATTCTTCTGTGCCTCTCTGATGTTTTTACAGCTCAAGCTCTTCTGCATCATAGCCTGGTCGAGACCGGTCATTGCAATAGGGATAAGGACACCGCTAAGGAATCTCTTCATCCAGTTGGTTGCAGATGCTGTATCTGTGTTGAACATGTTTGAGAAATGGCTCTCGTGAACATTCTTGAGCATATCTGCAATGTTCCAGTCCAGCTGGCGGCAGATTACTACGCAAGAAGCAACGATTGCAAGAATCATGAAGGTTGTCTGGATAGTATCTGTGTAGATGATTGTTTTAACGCCACCCTTCATTGTGTAAAGGATTGCCAAACCTACAAATACAATTGCAGCAACTACAAATGGAACGCCAAGTGGTTGAAGTACAAAGTTGTAAAGTACAAAGATCACAAGGAATGTCCTTACGGTTGCACCCAAAAGTCTTGAGATGATGAAGAACGATGCTCCGGTCTTGTAACTGTGTGTTCCAAAACGCTGCTCAAGATAAGTGTAAATTGAAGTAAGGTTCAATTTGAAGTACAAAGGCAAAAGCAGGCCTGCAATGATTGCGTATCCGAAGAACATACCAAATACCATTGGCATATAGTAGAAGTTCTCGTTGATTACGTTACCCGGCAATGACATGAAAGATACTCCACTCATTGAAGAACCTATCATACCAAATGCAACAAGGACCCAGTTTGAGCTTTTGTTACCGGTAAAGTAAGTTTTGCTGTCTGCATTACGGCTTGTCAACCAAGCGATTGCAAAAAGCAAAAGGGTGTAAAGCACAAAAGTGATCAGTAGAATAGTTGAATTCATAAAAGTTGGTTAAATTTTAAACAGGTGCCTGTTCTGGATAGATTTTCCAAGGGTAAGCTCATCTGTATACTCAAGGTCATCGCCAAAACCCACACCACGTGCTATAGTACTAATTTTAATGTTCAATGCACTTAATTTCCTGTACAGGAAGAAGGATGTTGTCTCACCCTCCATGCTTGTACTCAGAGCAAGTATCACCTCTTTCACATCCCCTTCCTGCACCCTCTCAATCAGCTTCCCGATAGGGAGGTCTGCCGGTCCTATGCCGTCCATAGGGGAGATGATCCCGCCAAGAACATGGTAGAGGCCGTTGTACTGCTCCGTATTCTCAATGCTCATCACATCCCTTATGCTCTCCACAACGCAGATTACAGATTTGTCCCTGCGTGTATCCGAGCATACTGCGCAGGTGTTGTCATCTGTTATCATATTGCAGGTGTTGCAATATTTCACCCCCTTGCGCAGATTTATGAAGGATGTGCCAAAACGCTCAATATTCTCTACAGGCTGTTTGAGCAGGTGTAGTGCAAGTCTGAGTGCACTCTTCCTTCCAATGCCTGGAAGCGATGCAAATTCATCTACCGCCTTTTCAAGTAACTGTGAAGAATATCTCTGTTTGAACATTGTTTATTCAATAAAGAAAACTCAAAAAGGAGAATCCATTTGCAGAATCTCCTTTATGAGTTACTATACTTAGTGAATTATTTCTGTGAGTTATAGAAATCAACAGCATTTCTTACAGAACCATGCTCAAGTAGCAATGATTTAGCATACTCGTAATCTGTAATATCTGTCTCACCCATAATCATTCTGGTACCTCTGTCAACAAGTTTAGCATTTGAAAGCTGCATGTCAACCATCTTGTTGCCTTTAACGTGACCCATCTTAATCATAGTTGAAGTAGAGATCATGTTAAGGATAAGTTTCTGAGCTGTACCTGATTTCATTCTGGTAGAACCTGTAACGAACTCTGGACCTACAACTGCAACGATAGGAACGTCTACCTCAGCAGCAACTGCAGCACCTGGGTTACAAGTGATACAACCTGTAAGGATACCACGTTTTCTAGCCTCTTTAACAGCACCGATAACGTAAGGAGTACTACCGCTGGCAGCGATACCTACTACAACGTCGTTCTCGTTTACATTGTATGGCTGCATGTCTCTCCAACCGCCATCCCAATCATCCTCTGCATTCTCAACTGCTTTTCTGATAGCAGTGTCACCACCTGCGATAAGGCCAATGATAAGATCGAATGGAGCACCGTATGTAGGAGGGATCTCAGAAGCGTCAAGAATACCAAGACGACCGCTGGTACCTGCGCCAAGGTAGAATAGTCTACCGCCTTTTTTCATTCTCTCTACAATGCCGTCAACCAATTTCTCAATCTCAGGAATACATTTCTCAACTGCTACAGGAACTGATTTGTCCTCTTTGTTCATGTTTTGCAACAACTCAGCAGTTGTCATCTGATCCAAATTAGCGTAATTTGAAGATTGCTCTGTTACTTTAGTCATAATTGTATGTTGTTGTTAATTATTTCACTTATGTTTTTTCCCGACAAATCCAATTTCCCTTCCGCCACCGGTTTCCGTCCGCCTCCGGTTGTCGGGATGAAAATCCGTTTAAATTGCGTTGGTGTGGTACTCTACAAGACCGTCGATAGGTGATTTGATGATCTTGCCTATTGTACATCCGTTCTGTGCAGCTACATCCTTAAGGATATCCTCGTAGTAGTGTGCAATTGAACCAACAAGGTTTACAGGGTAGTTCTTGTAATCGTAGTGTACGATGTTGCGTTTGAAGAACTCGTCAAAGCTGGTTCTTATAAGGTTGTTGATATGAGGATTGTCCCTGAACTCTGAGATGAACGGAGAGAACGAAGCAAGCCATTTGCTTGGAAGCGGCTCACGGTAAACCTTCTGCACAATCTTCATGTAGTCAAGGTCATATCTCTTTACAAACTCCTCCTCAATCTCTTTTGGAAGAAGACCTTTGATGAAATCTGCCATAAGTTTCTTGCCAAGAACTCCGCCTGAAGCCTCGTCACCAAGGATGAAACCGCCGGCACGCACATTGTTCACAATCTCGTTGCCGTCATAGAAACAGGTATTTGCGCCTGTACCCATGATGCAGGCAATACCTGCGCTGTGTCCGCAAAGGGCACGTGCTGCAGCAAGAAGGTCAGAAGCCACAAATGATTTGTTGCCAGGGAAAACTTTGTCAAAAGCATCACTTAGAACCTTTGCAAGCTCAGGGGCAAGGATACCTGCGCCATAGAAATATATCTCTTTAACATCAGTTCCAATGGCAGGAACAACTTTCTCTTCAAGAATTTTTGAAATGTCCTCAGAAGAAAGGAAAACCGGGTTGATACCCTCTGTATTAACTGATTTCACTGTGCCATCAGCTGCAATGGCACGCCAATCAACTTTAGTAGAACCGCAATCGGCAATAAGTAACATAATTTTTAAGTGTTTTCAAGTTATATAACGCGCAAAAATACAAAAAATTATGGTAACTCCGGCACATTGCGGCAACTATTTCAAAAAATCCCCCTTTTTTCTGCCCCGAGCCGCCCCAGAGCACCCTCCGCGCAGGAATCGGGGTGTTTTTCTGCTCGGCATGCGGGCGGTATCCCATTCCGCGCAGGAAATGATACCTTTTTCTGCTCCAAATGCCTCCGTGGCACCTTCCGCGCCGGAAATGGGGTGTTTTTCTGCCCGGCAGGCGGGTGTGCAATCGGGAAAATACCTCTGTTCAACGAAAAAACGTCTTCCGCGAATGCGAAAGACGTTAAAGTGTGGGCGGATCTATAAGCCGAGTTCTGTACTTCAGACTGATGCCCGGAGGCACCCTAAGAAGCTCCTATCATTTATCTATTGCAGCCTACCCCCCAGCAACGGACGAGCAACCCTTGATTGCTGGTATACATGGCCTTGCAGGTTGCAGTAGGATACCACCATAATGTCGCCATTACAGTCCGTGGGCTCTTACCCCACATTTTCACCCTTACCGTAGTGATGCAGTCAAGCAGCCATAAGGCCTCCTGCTGCGTGCAAAGACGCTTGCGTCTTATAACTGGCATAAAGCCAGGCACTTCTACGGCGGTAATTCTCTGTTACCCTTGCATAAACTCATCGCCTATCTGTGCTTTCCACAGTGCAGTGCTCTGTCCTGCCCGGACTTTCCTCCCAATTTCTTGAGCGATAGGACGACCCGCCGATGCAAAGATATGCAATTTTTCAATCTCCGGGAAATAATGAAGATAGTAACCCTTCATCCAGTTTGATTATTCGCCTTATCTGTTTGTTGCTGGCATTATATTCATATTTCATTTGTTTCGCCAAAGAAATTTTGTCCTGCTTGCCAAGCAATGTCGGATTCTTTACATCAAACCTCTTGTTGCATATTGCAAGTACAGCTGTGTAAATTTCCTCGTCAGTATAAATGATAGAATCACTCAACTCTCTGGCAATCTGCGAAAAGGACTCTACCCGTCGGGACAATAAGTTAAAATAATGATGTGCATTTGTATAGCAATTTTCCGCCAGCGGGATGTGGCAATAGGATGCTGGTGAAATGTATCCGAATTCTGTCAGGAATTCGTAGTTGTCATCTATCTCAAAATTGCGGGATTTGAAAAGTTGCCTTTGCTTTTCAATGCTCATCCCGGATAATTTTATTGAATTTATATTTTCTTTAAAACGATTGAAAAAGAATGAATTGGCGCCCCAAGGATATGAAAATGGAGTTGTAGAATTGTCTACAAGATACCCGTTTCTGTTAACGTATGCTATTACAGTTTGCAAATAATTCAGGTTATCTATATTAAAATACTTGAATGTAAGCCTGTTCAAATCCGAACCTCTCTGTCCATTTGCCAGATATCTTTTCAAACGCTTGTAAATGAAATCAAAAAATCCATTCAATGCCACCTCCTCACATGCCAACACAAAATGAAAATGATTGCTCATCAACTCAAACGTAAAGATTTTGACCTCTTCCCGATAACTATAAGCCGCCAATGCCATCAGGTTCATTCCAAAAACAAAATCTTCCCTTGTCCTGAAAATTGCACATTGATGCTCTCCTGGAGTGCACAGATGCCACACAGGCCCCAACTCTCTAAATTCGTACTCTTGCTGATTCATAATATTTTGGTTTAAAATTTCAGCAAGTGTAGTTCTTTCTATTGTAAAAATTGGGTAAATGCGTAAAAACTTATGCCTGAAAAAGATAAACTATTTTTGCTGTTTTTAAAAAGAGAAAAAAATTACGTTTACAGTGCATTCTGGCGCCGATTTTACACTTCCCGACAATTGTTGAAATTTTCACCCGCATTCCGGGCAGGAAAGATGGCAAATCCTGCGCGGAAGGTGCTCTAGAGGGATTCTGAGCAGAAAAAGGTATCATTTCCTGCGCGGAAGGGAATACCTACCGCCTCCCGAGCAGAAAAACACCCAAATTCCTGCGCGTACGGTGCCACGGAGGCATTTGGAGCAGGAAAATGCCACAATTCCGGCGCGGACAGTGCTCTAGAGGGATTCTGAGCAGAAAAAGGCGGCAATTCCTGCGCAGAGGGGGCCGCAACCTCGGCAGGGGCCCCAGAGGCGGTGAATGCGTAAAATGGTATTTTTCTGCCCTAAGCTTTGGGATTGTTCCAAAAATGCTTACATTTGTAAGATTATTTTCGTAAACGTACAATAATGTCCAAACCGGAACGCTATGATTCAGATCTTCTACAAATCAAAGGGACAGATAATTACGTCGTCTGACATTGCCTTTCTTGATGAGTTGGGTTTTGATGATGTGCTATGGATTGACCTTTTTGAGCCTACCGGGGAGGAGAAGCGTGCGGTAGAGGCTTTCCTTGAGACTACACTCCAGAGCCGTGCTCAGGCGGAGGAGATTGAGAGTTCATCTCGTTATTCGGAGACAGATACAACAATCTTTGTAAATACCAACTTCCTTATTCCAGGCCCGGATGAGTACAACATGGAGGCGGTTTCCTTCATCATTTCGGAGGGTATCCTTGTATCCATTAGGCAGGTTCCTTTGCGTACTTTCACTGATATGCAGCGCAGGATTGGTGTTTCGTACAAGTTGTACCCAACCGGTTACCATATCCTTGTTGCCATCCTTGAGAGCAGGGTAGACCTGGATGCGGATATGATTGAGCTCATGGCCAAGGAGATTGCACAGTTCAGCAAGAGCGTAAGTGCCGGAGAGTCTGTAAATGAGGATTTCCTTTTGGATATCAACTTGTTGCAGGAGAATACAATGCTCGTGAGGGAGAATATCATAGATAAGCAGCGTATGATTTCGGCTATTCTCAAGAGTGACAAGTTCCCTCGAGATGTACATACAAAGCTCAACGTGCTAATTAAGGATATTGCATCACTTTTGAACCACACCAATTTCAACTTTGAGAGGCTTGAATATCTCCAGAATACCGTGCTTGGTCTTATCAACTTGGATCAGAACAAGATCATGAAGATCCTTACTTATGTATCGTTGCTTTTCATGCCGCCTACACTTATATCGGGAATATTCGGTATGAACCTCGGGTTGCCAATTTCCGGCAACTGGTGGGATTTCCTTATGGTAGTAGG
>JAFOER010000029.1 GCA_017380095.1 Bacteroidales bacterium | reverse complement strand
TTCCCGACGGATGGTGAAAAATTCAACCCTTGCAGAGAATTTTGACAACACTGCCCTTGGCGATGCCATTGCAGAGCAGGCAGAGAAGGTTTCGCTACCTAAGGAAGTGGAACTTGAACTTGTTGATACTCATAAGGTTGTATGGAGCGATATTGATACCAATGGCCATGTGAACAACGTGAAATATGTTGTTTGGGCCCTTGATTCGCTTGAGTATGATCTTGTAAGCACAAGGCAGATAAGGGAACTGGTTGTAAATTATGATTCAGAGGTGCTTCCGGGCCAGAGTGTTGATTTATACAGAGCCGTTGAGAATACAGAAGAGGGCATTGTCAGCTATATTGTCGGGAAGGTGGGGGATAAGAGTACATTCAGCGTTAAATTCACTTTTTAGATGAAAATTATTGTTGATAAGGATATACCTTTTATAAACGGTGCATTTGAAGAGTATGCACAAGTTGTCTATTTGTCCGGCAAGGAGATTGATGCAGATGCAGTAAAAGATGCTGATGCTCTTGTAATACGTACAAGGACAAAATGCAATGCTGCCCTTTTGGGCGGCTCTTCCGTGAAATTCATCGCTACTGCAACTATCGGTACGGACCATATTGATCTTGAGTATTGCGCCAAAGCTGGGATTTGTGTGAGGAATGCGGCCGGTTGCAATGCGGGTGGTGTTATGCAGTATGTTTATACAGCGTTGTATGCCCTGACCTGCAGGAAAGGTCTGCAGATTGGGGAGGGTAGCAGATATGGTACCATTGGTGTTATTGGAGTCGGGAATGTGGGGAGCAAGGTTGCGGCATTGGGCGAGTATCTTGGTTTTGAGGTGCTCAGGTGCGATCCTGCCAAGGAGAGGGAACAGACGCTTGCATTCAACAACGGTTATCTTCAGTTGAAGGATTTCAAGGATTTTTATTCATTGGATTATGTCCTTGAGAATTCTGATGTAATTACTTTGCATACAGATCTCAATCCAACCAGCAGAGGTTTGGCAGGGGAGGATTTCTTCAGTAAAATGAAGGAAGGTGCAATTTTTATTAATTCTTCAAGGGGTGAGGTTGTGCAGGATGATGCATTGAAGAAGTTTGCAGGAAAGTTGTCGGGATTAATATTGGATGTTTGGGATGGGGAACCGGAACTGGATCTGGAGTTGCTTTCTGCTGCAGATATTGCCACTCCGCATATTGCAGGTTATTCCTATGAGGGTAAGGTTAACGGTACGGTTATGGCTGTGAAGGCACTTGGTGAGTTTTTTGGCATTGACGGACTTAAAGGGTTCAGTGTGGTGCCTGCAGAGAAGAACAACAATTTCTTTTCTAAAGGTAATCTTACTCAAAATCAAATAAGTGAATATTTTGAGAATATTTTTCCTATCTTTGGACATTGTGCGGATTTGAAGAGCAATCCGCAGGATTTTGAACAATTAAGATCTAACTTTAAATACAGGAGAGAATTTTATGTTATCTGACGCACAAAAGAATCAGATTGAGGCCAGAGGTATCTCTGTTGATACTTTCCAGGCACAGTTGGAGAATTTCAAGACAGGATTCCCATTTTTGACAATTGAGGCTGCTGCAACACCGGCTAAAGGCATTAAGGTGCTTTCTGCAGAGGATCAGGCAAAATACATTTCAGTTGCCGACAATTATAAAGGCAATGTGTGCAAGTTTGTTCCCGCTTCAGGTGCTGCAACCAGAATGTTCAAGGACCTTTTTGAGGCTGCCGATGCGCTTAAGGCCGGCGAGAAGCTTAAAGAGGGCTCTCCTGCTGCAAAATTTGTTGAGAATATAACTGCTTTCCCTTTCTTTGATGCAAAGGCTATCCTTAACCTTACATTGTTTGACAAAGCGTGGAATTACGGTGCTATGCCTAAGGGACTTATCCAGTTCCATAAATATGAGAACGAGAACAGGACTCCGTTTGAGGAGCATCTTGTAGAGGGCGCTTTGTATGCTAAAGATGCAAACGGTGATGTTAGGATGGTTGTTACCGTTTCTGTAGAGCACCAGAAGGGTTTTGAAGAACTTTATGCACAGGTTAAGGAGAAATACGAGCAGCGTTTCGGTTGCAAATACCACGTTACCTTTACCAACCAGTCACCTGCTACCGATATAGTTGCAGTTGATATGGAGAACAATCCGTTTACAAAAGATGACGGTTCATTGCTTTTCCGCCCGGGTGGCCACGGTGCACTTCTTACAAACTTGAATGACATTGATGCTGATGTCCTTGTAATTAAGAATATTGACAACGTTGTTAAGGAGTCTTTGCTTGATGAAACTATCCGCTGGAAGAAGATTCTTGTTGGTAAGGCTACTGAGCTTCAGGAGAAAGTGTTCGGTTATCTTAAACAGTTGGAGGAGAAAGGTACAGATGCTCCATTGGCAGAGATCAGGGCATTTATGGAGGATGAGTTCTGTGTTGCTGTACCAGAGATGCCTGCTGCAGAGCTTGTAGCTGTACTTAAAGCAAAATTGGACCGTCCTGTACGTGTTTGCGGTATGGTTAAGAATGAGGGTGAGCCTGGTGGTGGTCCTTATGTAATCAAAGATGAGGATGGTACTACATCACTCCAGATTCTTGAGGCTGCACAGATTGACAAGAAGAACCCACAGGCAATGAATGCAATGCAGGGTGCTACCCACTTCAATCCGGTAGATCTTGTATGTGCAGTGAAGAACTATAAAGGTGAGAAATATGATTTGTTGAAACATACAGATCCTAAAACCGGTTTCATCTCAGAGAAGAGCTTCCAGGGAAGACCTCTTAAAGCCCAGGAGCTTCCAGGATTGTGGAACGGTGCAATGAGCGACTGGAACACACAGTTTGTTGAGACACCGCTTATTACTTTCAACCCGGTTAAGACAGTTCTCGATTTGTTGAGAGAGCAGCATTGCAACAGGTAATATTTAAGAATTTTTCATGAAAGGGTGGCTGACAAGCCACCCTTTTGTTTTATTTGCCGGGGATTTTTATATTTAAGAGTGTAATTATTGCAGTTTTTTTGTTATTTTTGCAGATTATAGGAAAATTAAAAAATTAATCGATTAAAATATAAGAAACTATGATTACAGCATCTGCTATTTCAGCATTCCAGAGCATTGAGACTCCTTTCTACTACTACGACATGGAGTTGTTGGACAAAACTTTGGACATTTACACCCAACAGATTAAGAAATACGGTTACCACGCACACTTTGCCCTTAAGGCAAATGCAAATGCAAGAATTCTTGAGAAAATCAAGAATGCAGGTCTTGGTGCAGACTGTGTGAGCGGTAATGAGGTTGCTTTGGCCATCAAATCAGGCTTTGGCGCAGAGAATGTTGTTTATGCAGGTGTAGGTAAATCAGATAAAGAGATCAAGACTGCCCTTAAGGCAGGTATTTTCAGCTTCAACTGTGAGTCTGTTCCTGAGGTTAAGGTTATCAACGACCTTGCTGCAGGTATGGGTAAAGTTGCAAAGATCGCTTTGCGTATCAACCCTGATATTGACGCCCATACACACAAATACATTTCTACAGGTCTTAAAGAGAACAAATTTGGTGTAAGCCCTTGGATGTTTGAGGATTTTGCAAACTTGTTCAAAGAGTGCAAAAACGTTGAACTTATAGGTCTTCACTTCCATGTAGGTTCACAGATTTTGGATCTTGGCGTATTCAAGACCCTTTGCGGCAGAATTGCTGAGCTTCAGCAGTGGTTTACAGACAGAGGCATGTTCATTCCTAACCTAAACCTTGGTGGCGGTTTGGGAGTTGATTATGTTAACCCTAACGAGAACCCTATCGCTTCATTTGAGGAGTATTTCAAACTTATCAATGAGAACTTGATAGTTGCTCCTGGCCAGCAGGTTCACTTTGAGCCAGGCAGGGCAATTGTTGCACAGTGCGGTCACTTGATTTCAAGAGTACTTTACGTTAAAGTTGGACAGAAGAAGAAATTCGCTATCCTTGATGCAGGTATGAACGACCTTATCCGTCCTGCTTTGTACCAGGCTCACCACGCTATTGAGAACCTTACTTCTACTTCTAAACGCAGAATGAGATATGACGTAGTAGGTCCGGTTTGTGAGAGCAGCGACCAGTGGGGCAAAAACATCATCCTTCCTCAGACTCAGAGAGGTGATCTTGTAGCTCTTCATACAGCAGGTGCTTATGGTCAGGTAATGGCTATGAAATACAACCAGAGAGATATTGCCAAAGCATACTACTCAGACGAACTATAGTATTCTATATGCCTAGAGTAAGTTCTAAAGATAAATATACTCAACAGGTATTTGAACTATTCAAGCAACGTGGGCTAACCCTCAATATGGAGGAGATAGCCTACGAGCTTGGATTGACAAAAAAAACCTTATACAACAACTATAACAGCAAGCAGGAATTGATTGGTACAGTTGTTACCCATTTCTATGCCAATCTGGAAAAGGAAATTCAGCAGGCCACGCTCAAAAGCGACAATGCCATTGATGCATTCTTTGCTGTTTCCGTTATCATTTCAAATGAGGTTAACAAGTTAGGTCATGTATTCCTCAAGGATATTTCCTTATATTCTTCTAGCCTTAACCTTTCAAAATTTACAGAGAGGAGCAATTTTTACTCAATTCTTGTCATGAGGAATCTCCAGATGGGTATTGAGCAGGGATTGTACAGGGAAGATTTGAATATGGAGTATACAACTCTTTTCTATACCTCTGCAATTGCATTGTTTTATAAGTGGGATAAAGACGGTTTCAAATATTTTGAAGATTCTGTAAACTACCATAAGGAATTGGTAAAATATCATTTGCAGTCTGTTGTAAATGAGAAGGGATATCAGATTCTTCTCAATTATTTGTAATTTATTGTGAAAGATTTTAGATATGTTTGAAAATTTAATTGACAGATTAGAGAGTTCATTCAAGATCCTTAAAGGTGAGGGCAAGATTACCGAGATTAATGTGGCGGAGACCCTTAAGGATGTAAGAAAGGCGTTGTTGGATGCAGATGTCAGCTATAAGATTGCAAAGACATTTTGTGATGATGTAAAGAAAATTGCTCTTGGACAGGACGTGCTTAAGGCTGTTAAGCCTAGCCAGATGATGGTTAAGATTGTGCACGATGAGCTTACAAAGCTCATGGGTTCAGAGGCAACCGACATAAACATAAAAGGAGAGCCAGGTATTGTCCTTGTTGCAGGTCTTCAGGGTTCAGGTAAGACTACCTTTTCGGGAAAACTTGCTTTGAACTGCCGTACTAAAAGGGGCAAGAAGGTTCTTTTGGCAGCAGGTGACGTTTACAGGCCAGCCGCTATTGACCAGTTGAAAGTTCTTGGACAACAGATAGGTGTTGAAGTATATACAGAGGACGGTTCCAAAGATCCTGTAGCTATTGCAAAAAATGCAGTTGCAAAGGCTAAGGCAGAGGGTTATTCACTTGTTATTGTGGATACAGCAGGACGTCTTGCAGTTGATGAGCAGATGATGGACGAGATTGCTGCAATCAAAGCTGCAATCAACCCTACAGAGACTTTGTTTGTTGTAGATTCAATGACTGGTCAGGATGCTGTAGAGACAGCTAAAGCCTTTAACGACAGACTTGATTTTGACGGTGTAGTTCTTACAAAACTTGATGGTGATACCAGAGGTGGTGCAGCCCTTTCAATCAGGGCCGTTGTAAACAAGCCAATCAAGTTCATAAGTGCAGGCGAGAAGATGGAAGCTTTGGATGTATTCCATCCAAAACGTATTGCTGACCGTATCCTTGGTATGGGAGATGTTGTTTCCCTTGTAGAGAAAGCTCAGGAGCAGTTTGATGAGGAAGAGGCCAAGAAACTCCATAAAAAACTCATTAAGGACCAGTTTACCCTCTCTGATTTCTATGACCAGATCCAGCAGATAAAGAAAATGGGTAACATCAAGGATCTTGCTTCAATGCTTCCAGGTGTGGGCAAGGCTTTGAGGGATGTAGATTTGGATAACTCTGCATTTAAAGGTGTAGAGGCAATTATCCAGTCAATGACACCGTTTGAGAGAAACAATCCTCATGTTATAAACGGAAGCAGGAGAAGGAGAATTGCTGAGGGTAGCGGTACTACAATTGTGGAGGTGAACAGATTGCTCAAACAGTTTGAGGATACAAGAAAAGTAATGAAAGTTATGGCTGGTGGCGGCATCAAGAACAAGATGGGTGCCATGAAAGCCATGCAAGGAATGAGAAGACGCTAAACAGATTAAGTTATGATAATATTGGATGGTAAGGCAACTTCAGATAAAATTAAGCTGGAGATTGCACAGACCGTTAAAGAGATTGTAGAGAAGGGTGGAAAACGCCCCCATCTTGCAGCAATCCTTGTAGGAAACGATGGAGCAAGTCAGACTTATGTAGGACACAAGGAGAGAGCTTGTGCCCAAGTAGGCTTCAAATCAACTTTGTTGAGATTTCCACAGGAGATCACCCAGCAGGAACTGCTGGACAGAATTAAGGAGATTAATGCCAATGATGATATAGACGGCCTTATTGTACAGCTCCCTTTACCGTCCCATATTGATGAAGATGCAGTTATCAATGCCATTGACCCTAAAAAGGATGTGGATGGATTCCATCCGGAGAATGTAGGAAGAATGATGTTGGGTTTGCCAACTTTCCTTCCAGCAACACCGTATGGAATTTTGAGACTCCTTTCTGAATATGGTATCCAGACCAAAGGCAAACATTGCGTTATCATTGGTCGAAGCAATATTGTAGGCAGGCCACTTGCAAACCTTCTTTCATTGAAGGATGAGCCTGGTGACTGTACAGTTACAATTTGCCATAGCCGTACAAAGAATATTGAGTATTTTACCAGACAGGCAGACATAATCATTGCAGCACTCGGATCACCTTCTTTCCTTAAAGGAGATATGGTTAGAGAGGGTGCAGTTATTGTTGATGTAGGTATTACCCGTATTCCCGACGAAACCAAAAAGGCTGGTTTCCGTCTGGCAGGTGACGTTGATTTTGAGACTGTTGCTCATAAAGCATCTTATATCACTCCAGTTCCCGGTGGAGTAGGGCCAATGACCATTGTATCCTTGATGGTCAATACCCTCAAAGCTGCCGAAGGCAAATAAAAAAAGCAGAAGTAAATCTTCTGCTTTTTTCTTTTATAGAATCTTTGTCTGCACCGTTACACCTTTGATTGTAATTGCTTTTGGCATAGCCGGACAAACATCCATACACGCTCCGCATCCGATACACTTGGCAGAATCTACATTAGGCAGGAACTGACCGGGCACAACCGGATTTTCCTTCATCTGAATGGCATCTGCCGGACATCTTCTTGAACAGGCACCGCATCTTACACCGTCAGTAACTACAACACAACTTGTAGGGTCATAAGTGGCAAGGGCAATTCTGGTATGCTGTTTTTCCTCCAATGAAATATGTTCCAATGCTCCGTGAGGGCAAACCTGGTTGCAGGTGTTGCAGCTGTATTTGCAGGAATTTTTGGTGTAGTTGATTGTCGGTAGCATAATTCCATCCAGACCATATTCAAAAGATGCCGGTTTTATAATGTTGTTTGGGCAAGCAGCCACACAGGCATGGCAGGCAGTGCAGGCATCCTTGAATGCTGTAAGGTTTCTGGCTCCTGGAGGCATGATAGGGGTATTTTCCTGTGATAAAGGTGAACCTCCTGCATATGATGCTTTAGGGAAAATGAAGCTTCTTGCCGCTACTGCTGCAGCAAATCCACCCATTGCTATAAGGGCATTTCTTCTCTCCTTGTTTTCAATTGTTCTGTTGTGAGGGTCTGCATTTTCCTTTTTCCTGAACCAGGTAGGTACAAATGAAACACCTCCACGTTTGCAGGCTGTTATGCAATTGTAGCAGGCTACACAACGGGTAGTATCAATTTCCTTTGTCTCCAGGTTGATGCAGTTGCTTTTGCATTTGGTGGCACATTGGTTGCATTTTACACACATATCCTTGTTTATCACCGGTTTGAAGAGTGAGAATCCGCTCAACAGACCAAGGAATGAACCTACCGGACAGATTGTGTTGCAGTACAGTCTCCCTTTTGCTGCACTGAACACAATTACAACCATCATAAAGAAGATTGAATATATGAATGCATATAGACCAACTGTTACATAATCCTGCACATAGAACATTGATGGGAATATTCCCGACAACATGTTGCTGATAGCAAGTTCTATTGAACCGAATACCTGACCTGCAATTTTACCGTAGTTGGAATAAGGATCCAAGAGTGCAAGAGGGTAAGTAAAACCTGCAACCAATGATATTCCAGTAAGGACAAGTATAGTATACCTCAAGGCATTGTGAGGTTTTGAATATTTCTGTTTAGGGAGTTTGCCTCCGTTTGCCCTCTTTTTGGCAATGTTGGAAATTCTTGTAACAAGATCCTGGAAAATTCCAAGTGGACAGAGGAATGAGCAGTATACCCTGCCAAAGAGCAATGTAAGAATTACAAGGAGTGCAAATGCAAGTGCAGAGCCTGTAAAAATCGATACAAGGGCGGGAGTAAACTGTGTACGGAGAACCATTTGTGAAAGGGGATTGCCTCCGCTCATATTTAAAAATCCACAGGTAATTGTTACAAAAACGATTGCAGCTATAGAAATTCTTAAAATCCTCAGATATTTTTTCATCTCTTTTGTTTTATTGTACAAAAATAACTAATTTTAAAAATTGTATGGGTGTAAGTGTTAAGAAAATATTCCAGTTTTACAGAGACGGTTTTGCAGGCATGAC
>JAFOER010000189.1 GCA_017380095.1 Bacteroidales bacterium | reverse complement strand
TTTATTTTATTTTTGTTACTCTATTGTCTTTCAATAAATAAGTTTCCCCTGTCAATGGGCACTTTGCAATCTGCATGCCGTCTGTATCATAATCCTCAAACTGCAGCCTGGCTCCTGCGCAGCTCATCCACCCTATTTGTCGGGAAGGATTGCCAACAACAAGTGCATAAGGGGGGATATCCTCCACCACAACGGCACCTGCACCAATAAATGCATACTCCCCAATATTGTGGCCGCAGACAATGGTAGCATTGGCCCCTATTGACGCCCCGTTGCCAACGTGGGTCTTCAGGTACTCGCTCTTGCGGTTCACCGCACTGCGGGGATTGATCACATTTGTGAACACACAGCTTGGTCCAAGAAACACATCATCGCCGCAAGTAACTCCGGTATAGACACTTACATTATTCTGCACCTTACAGTTGCGTCCAAGTGTAACCTGCGGTGAAATTACCACATTCTGCCCAATATTACAGTTCTCCCCAAGGACGGCACCCTGCATAATATGCGAAAAATGCCATATCCTGCACCCCTGTGCAATCTGCGCACCACTGTCAATCACAGCGGTAGGGTGAGCAAAATAAGGTTTCTTTTTTCTGAACAAATTGAACATAGCGGCGCAAAGGTACATAAAAAAAATCAGAGGTTCACGAAAACCTCCGATTTTATCCTCATAATGCTCTGCCGGGCAGGAAAATGCCCCTGGTTTCTGCGCAGAAAGTACTCCGGGGCGGTTCCGGGCAGAAAAAGGCATCTTTTCCGGCGCGGAACAGGATACCACCTGCCTCCCGAGCAGGAAAAGGCCCCTCAACCTGCGCGGAGGGTGCTCCGAGGCAATTCCGAGCAGGAAAATGCCCATCAACCTGCGCGGAAGGTGCTCCGAAGCAATTCCAGGCAGAAAAAGGCATCTTTTCCGGCGCAGAACTGGATACCACCCGCCTGCCAGGCAGGAAAAGGCCTCTCAACCTGCGCGGAAGGTGCTCCGAAGCAGTTCCGGGCAGAAAAAGGCATCTTTTCCGGCGCAGAACTGGATACCACCCGCCTGCCGAGCAGGAAAAGGCTCTGGTTCCTGCCTATAGGGTGCCACGAAGCAGATCTACACGGAAATCACTTTTCTTTTCTTGAGACAACTTGCCATCTTTGTTAAAATAAAGGTATCTCTCCTTATCATTTTGCTCCACTTCAATTATGTATATGTTATCTACGCCATTGCGCTGGATAACATCCGCATCTTCTACTTTCCAGGCACTGTAGCTGCTGGCGGTAAAACCCTGCTTAACAGCCTGTGGAAGAATTTTATATGGAACATCTATTACTGTCATCAGCCAGTTGGCAGAATTGTCGAACCAGGCTTCAAATTCAAACAGGGTATTTGCAGGAATGCCGTCGGTGGAGAGTTCCCCAATTGCAGGAAGGGCATCCTTGAATTCTGCAACACAGTATCTCCCCTCCACATCCCAATCTACCTGAACAGCCTGTGGAAATTTCTGCTCGAATGCCTTAAGTACCTCAACCCCAACTTTCTTGTCATCATCTTTTTTGTCACATGCATAAAGCCCAAATGCGAGCCCCATTGCCAAAACCAATAAACTTAAAAACTTCATAACCATAAAAATTTTGTTACACCTAAAACAAACTGGTACAGCATTTGTTTATAAGATGAACGATGCATAAAGTAGTTATAGTTTTAAGGTTAGTAAGAAAGGCGGCAGTTCCCCATTGGACTGCCGCCTTTTGTATCTGTGAAACCAACCGCCTGCCGGGCAGGAAAATGCCCCTCAACCTGCACAGAGGGTGCTCCGAGGAAGTTCCGGGCAGAAAAAGGCATCTTTTCCGGCGCGGAACGGGAATACACCCGCCTCCCGAGCAGAAAAATGCCCCTCAACCTGCGCGGAATGTGCTCCGGAGGCATTTGAGGCAGAAAAAGGCATCATTTCCGGCACGGAATGGGATACCAACCGCCTCCCGAGCAGGAAAATGCCCCTCAACCTGCGCAGAGAGTGCTCCGAGGAAGTTCCGGGCAGAAAAAGGCATCTTTTCCGGCGCGGAACGGGAATGCACCCGCCTCCCGAGCAGAAAAATGGCCCTCAGCCTGCGCGGAGGGTGCTCCGAGGCGGTTCCGGGCAGAAAAAGGCATCTTTTCCTGCGCGGAATGGGAATGCACCCGCCTGCCTGGGAAATTACCTCCCTTTGTACATTTCATCGTAGTATTTTTCGTAGTCGCCGGAGGTGATGTTGTCCATCCACTCCTGGTTTTCAAGGTACCAGCGGACGGTCTTCTCAATACCCTCCTCAAACTGAAGCGACGGTTCCCAGCCCAATTCTCGCTGCAATTTGGTAGAATCAATTGCATAGCGCAAGTCGTGGCCGGCACGGTCGGTAACGTAAGTGATGAGCTCCTCAGATGAACCTTCCGGATTGCCCAGGATGCGGTCAACGGTCTTTATCATCACTTTTATCAAGTCTATGTTCTTCCACTCATTGAAGCCACCAATGTTATATGTCTCAGCAATGGCACCCTTATGGAAGATCAGGTCAATAGCCCTTGCGTGGTCCTCCACATAGAGCCAGTCGCGCACGTTCTCACCCTTGCCGTAAACAGGAAGCGGTTTCCTCTTGCGGATATTGTTGATAAACAAAGGAATCAGCTTCTCAGGGAACTGGTACGGGCCATAGTTGTTGCTGCAGTTGGTAACTATTGTAGGCAAGCCATATGTATCGTGGTATGCCCTCACAAAGTGGTCGCTGCTCGCCTTGGAAGCAGAATATGGCGAATGAGGGTTGTATTTGGTTGTCTCATAGAAGAAATCTTTTCCATATGCCAGATGGTGCTCCCCAGAAGAGGCAACTGTAGTGAACGGCGGCTCAACTCCCTGAGGATCCGTCAGTTCAAGAGCACCATATACCTCGTCGGTAGAGATGTGATAGAACCTCTTGCCTGAAAAACCGTCGGGAAGAGACTCCCAATAAATTTTTGCCGCCTGCAACAGAGAAAGGGTTCCCATTACGTTGGTGCGGACAAAAGTGAACGGATCCTTGATGGAGCGGTCCACGTGGCTCTCCGCTGCAAGGTGGATTACGCCATCAATCTGCTCGGCTTGCATCAAAGAGAGAATCCCCTCAAAATCACAGATATCCATCCTCACAAACTTGTAGTTTGGAGCAGACTCAATATCCTTGAGGTTGGCCAGATTGCCGGCATAAGTAAGCTTGTCCAGGTTAATGATGTTGTACTGGGGATATTTGTTCACAAACAGCCTAACTACGTGGCTTCCAATGAATCCGGCACCGCCGGTAACAAGTATATTTTTCATAGATGTCATTTTTTCAAATTGGCAATGCATTTCTGGAGCGAGTCTGTCCAATAAGGGACCTCAACCCCAAAAACCTCCTTGATTTTTGTCTTGTCAAGGACAGAATATGCGGGGCGCTTCACCGGGCTCGGGAACTCATTGCTGTGGCAAGGCTGCACATCACACTCCGTCTGTCCGGAATATGCAGCAATCATCTTTGTAAAATCATACCAACTGCACACACCCTCATTGGAGTAGTGGTAAACACCTGTCTTTGAATATTTTCCTCCCGACAATCCTCCCTGCGACACGCCAGACGTTCCTCCCTCCGATCCATCTTTCAACTCCACAGCAAAATCCGCCAACACCACCTCAATTGCCCTGGCCAGATCAAGCGCGTAAGTTGGGGTTCCCACCTGGTCGAACACAACCTTCAACTGCGGTTTGTCAGCAGTAAGGGCAAGCATAGTCTTGCAGAAATTCTTCCCGAACTCGCTGTAAAGCCACGCAGTACGGATAATCACGTGGTTGCACCCGGTGGCAATGATCTTCTCCTCGCCGTGAAGCTTGGTGAGGCCATAAACTCCGGTTGGAGTACCCTTCTGGTCCTCCCTGCAAGGGGTGTTGTAAGGCTCGGCGCCAAAAAC
>JAFOER010000188.1 GCA_017380095.1 Bacteroidales bacterium | reverse complement strand
TTCCAAGACTTACTTGATGCAGGTTCGCATTTTGGTCACTTGAAAAGAAAATGGAATCCAAAAATGGCTCCATACATTTTTATGGAGAAGAATGGTATTCACATCATTGACCTGCACAAGACCGTTGTCAAAATAGATGAGGCAGCAAACCTGATGAAACAGCTTGCACGCGCAGGCAGAAAGATTCTTTTTGTTGCTACTAAAAAACAGGCAAAAGAGATCGTTGCCGAGAAGGCTTCTGCTGTTAACATGCCATATGTTACAGAGAGATGGCCAGGTGGAATGCTTACTAACTTCCCTACTATCCGTAAGGCTGTTAAGAAGATGAACACCATTGATAAAATGATTACAGACGGTACATTTGACACTCTTGCAAAAAGAGAGAAACTTCAGATTACCCGTCAGAGAGCTAAATTGGAGAAAAACCTTGGTTCAATCGCTGACCTTAACCGTCTCCCTTCTGCTCTATTTGTAGTAGACGTTCAGAAAGAGATGAACGCAGTTAAAGAGGCTAACCGCCTTAACATTCCGGTTATCGCTATGGTTGATACTTGTTGCGATCCTACCCCTATTGATTATGTAATTCCTGCAAATGATGATGCTGCCAAATCAATTGGCCTAGTAATGGATGCACTTTGCGGCGCTGTTGCTGAGGGTCTTCAGGAGAGAAAGATTGAGAAGGAGAAAGAGAAAGAGGCATCTGCAGAGAAAGAGGGCGATGCACCGGTAAAAAAACTACGTTCACGCAAACCAGCTGCTGCAGCAGAGGAGAAAGCTGAGTAATTGTTTTATTTAAAAAGAAGTAAATATTATGGAAATTAAAGCTTCAGACGTTGCTAAACTACGCCAGATGACCGGCGCAGGTATGATGGACTGTAAAAAAGCTCTTGTAGAGGCTGAAGGTGACTTCAACAGAGCTCAGGAGATCATCCGCGAGAAAGGTAAACTAGTTGCAGCAAAACGTTCAGACAGAGAGACTACAGAGGGTAAAGTTGTAGCTCTTGTAAACGCAGACAATACTAAAGCTATCATCACAGCTCTTGGTTGCGAGACTGACTTCGTTGCTAAGAATGCTGAGTTCCAGGAGCTTGCAAACAACATTGCAAACACTGCACTTGAGAACTTCCCAGCTGACCTTGCAGGTTTGATGGCTTGCTCATTCAACGGCCAGACTGTAGAGGATGCTATCACTCAGCAGACCGGTAAGAGTGGTGAGAAACACGCTATCCCTTACTACGCAAGCATTGAGGCTCCTTTCATCGCTTCATACATGCACGTTATCAACGGTAAGCTTGCTGCTATCGTTGGTTTCAACAAAGCTGTTCCAGCTGAGGTAGGTAAAGGTCTTGCTATGCAGGTTGCTTCAATGAACCCAGTTGCTCTTGACGCTGAGTCTGTTCCTGCTGAGGTTATCAACAACGAGCTTACTGTAGCAGTTGAGAAAACTAAAGAGGAGATCGTTCTTAAAGCAGTTGAGGCTGCACTTAAGAAAGCTGGTATCAACCCTGCACACGTTGACAGTGAGGACCACATTGAGTCTAACATGGCTAAAGGTTGGATCTCTGAGGAGGATGCAGCTAAAGCACGCGAGATCAAAGCAACTGTTTCTGCAGAGAAAACTGCTGGTCTTGGCGCTGAGGAGGCTAAAATCCAGAACATCGCTAAAGGTAGACTTGGCAAGTTCTTCAAAGAGAACACTCTTCTTGAGCAGGCTTACCAGATGGGTGATGGCAAGCAGTCAGTTAAAGATTTCTTGGCTTCAGTAGACAAAGACGTTAAAGTTGTTGCTTTCAAGAGATTCTCTCTAAACGACTAATTTTAACTCACACATAATGAAAAAGAGGATGTCCGCATGGTCATCCTCTTTTTTTATCTCATTATTTCACCTTACCCTCTCCCGCACTTCATCCAGAAAGCCCTTCATTGCCGCACTGTCCTTAGCCTGGACAATATCCTTCAACTGATTAAGCTTGTCAATGATTCCCTGCAGCTGGCCGTTTGTATTGGGGTTGAAGAGAATCTCGGTAAGCAGATAATCGTCTTCACTCAACAGGCCATGGGCAATTGCCAGGTGTTTCTTGAAGGTTGTTCCAGGAACTTCCTGGTGTTTCATTATAGAGCCGAACACCAGTGTTGAGGCAAACGGGATTGAAAGCGAATATGCAACAACCTCATCATGGCCGTCAAATGTGTATTCCCGCACATTAAGCTTCAAAGATGCAAACAGGTCTCTGTAGAAAATCATTCCCATATAGTCTGTACCTTTCACAACCACCTCACCCGATACCGTTTTCTGCTGCGGCTCGTTTATAATGATTGCATTCTCTGTCTGCAGGTTGCCAAGGTTGGCAAATGTAGGGCCGAACATAGGGTGTACAGAAACATATCTGAAGCCGGAAGCCTCATAAAACTCCTTGAGGTCTGTTTTTACAGAGGCAATGTCAGAGAGGATACACGATTGGGGCAAATGGGGCATAACCTCCTTAAAAGCCTCAATTGTATAGCTTAATGTTACACAATTTATAACCAGTTCCGGGGCAAATTCCTTCACCTCTTCCAATTTTGAAAAACGCAGTGCATTATAGATGAACCGCATCTTCCTGAGGTCTTTCTCATATACTGCAATCTCATGGTTGAAACTGAGCAGGTCCGAGAAAAACGACCCCATTTTTCCATTTCCAAGAATAAGGATCCTCATAACTTGAATTTTTACCTTAAAATTGAATTACAAATGCAGCTGTATCTTTACAGACTCCTCGTGGATGGCTTTCATTATGGCATAAACAAACTCTTTGTCCAGATTCATGGCCTCCCCCATCTGGGCACGCTTCTCCAGAATCTCGTTGTAACGTCCTGTCTGCAGAACCGGCATATTGTTCTCCTTCTTGTAAATTCCAATCTCCCTTGAAACCCTGTTCCTCTTTGCAAGGATTGCAAGCAGCTGCTCATCAATTTCATCAATCTGCTTACGCAATACGGAGATATTCTCCGTTGTCTGTTTATTCTCTCTCAAAACAAGCATTTTTAGTGTAAAGTCCAGTACCTGTGGGGTTATCTGCTGTTTGGCATCACTCAGTGCTTCGTCGGGATTACAATGTGATTCCACCATAAGACCGTCAAATTTAAGGTCCATTGCCTGCTGCGAAATGGGTGCCACAAGCTCCCTCTTTCCACCTATGTGGCTCGGGTCGCAGAACATGGTAATGTTGGGATAACGGCGCCTCAACTCAATTGGGATATGCCACAAAGGAAGGTTCCTGTAAATTTTCTGGTCATAGGTGCTGAATCCCCTCAGAATGACACCCACATTTGTTATGCCGGCATTCACAAGCCTCTCCAGGGCCCCTATCCAGAGCTCAAGGTCGGGGTTTAC
>JAFOER010000003.1 GCA_017380095.1 Bacteroidales bacterium | reverse complement strand
GTTTATGAGAATCTCCATAAGGTGGTCGTGGTTGGTGCAGTAGATCTTGAGCAGCAACGAGTGCTTGCCGGTTACAAAATGGCACTCCACAACCTCTGAAATCTGTTTGAGACAATCAATAACCTCCGGGTATTTGTTTGCCTCAGAGAGACTTACCTCCACAAAGGCGCAAACGTTCAAGCCAAGTGTCTGTGGCTTTACAAGAAGCCTTGAGCCTGTAATGATGCCCAATGTCTCCATTTTCTTTACCCTCTGGTGGATTGCCGCACCCGAAACCCCGCACTCCCTGGCAATCTCAAGGAAAGGCATTCTTGCATTCTTTACCAGAAAAGAGAGTATTTTCTGGTCTATCTCGTCTATCTGATGTTTGAACATTTCTATAACAATTTGTAATTAATCCATACAAATTTATAGAAATTTTCTCAATATACCCAACCTTTTCTTAGATTCTTTATTTTTTTCTTTTTGCGCTGCTTTTGCCTCCCGACGGTTTTGTATTGGCGATTATCTCCAGACAGGTGGCAACATCAAGAGCTTTGGCGTCTGTTCCTTTCGGCAACTTATAATTTTCACCTCCGTGCTTGATATATGCTCCAAAGCGGCCGTTGAGGACCTGAATGTCCTCAGCCTCAAAGTGTGCGATGAACTTTTCAGCTTCCTTGCGTGCGTGCTCTTCAATCAGGGAAATTGCTGTAGCCTCATCTACCGTACGCGGGTCATAATCCTTGCCCAGTGATATAAACTTGCCGTCGTGCCTGATATACGGGCCAAAACGTCCTACGGCAGCAACAATCTTCTTGCCGTTGAATTCACCCACCTCACGCGGAAGTTCAAACAGCTTGAGTGCCTGCTCAAGTGTTATGGACTCAATGAGCTGTCCTTTCTGAAGTGATGCAAACTGTTTGTCGGGATCATCGTTTGTCCCTTTCTGTACAAGCGGTCCGAATTTGCCCAGGCGTACAATCATTGTCTTGCCCGATGCAGGGTCTGTTCCCAGTACCCTTTCTGCATTTGTGTGGGTGCTCTCGTGCAGAGTTACATCCACCTGGTTGTGGAATGGGCTGTAGAAAGACTCAATTACCTTGTTCCATACAAGTTTTCCCGCTGCAATCTGGTCAAAGTCCTCCTCAACTTTTGCAGTAAATCCGTAATCGAGGATGTTCTCAAAGTTCTTGCCCAGGAAGTCTGTAACAAGAATTCCTATATCTTCGGGGAAAAGCTTCCCTTTTTCTGCGCCGGCAATTTCCTTGTGTCGGGTAGAGGTGATTTTTCCCTCTTTCAGGGCAAGTCTGGTATATTCCCTCTCTATGCCTTCCCTGTTTTCCTTAACCACATATCCTCTCTTTTGGGTAATGGTTGAGATGGTAGGAGCGTATGTTGACGGGCGTCCGATGCCAAGTTCTTCAAGTTTCTTCACAAGGCTTGCCTCCGAGTAGCGTGGAGGCTTCTGGGTGAAACGCTCTGTGGCGGTTATCTCAAGGTTTTCCATAACCTCCTTCTCTTCCAAAACTGGAAGAAGCTGGTTCTCATCCTCCATCTCCTCGTCATCCTTGCTCTCCAGGTAAAGTTTGAGGAATCCGTCAAATACTACCTGTTCCCCTTGGGATATGAATTTTTCTGCAAATGTGCTGCCAGTTATGGTTATGTCGGTCTTTTCAAGTTCGGCATCTGCCATCTGGGATGCCACAGTCCTCTTCCAGATAAGGTTGTAGAGCTTCTTTTCCTGTGGGGTACCCTCAATGGTGCTGTTGGCAGGGTATGTAGGTCTAATGGCCTCGTGAGCCTCCTGTGCACCCTTGCTTTTGGTCTTGTATTGCCTTACTTTTGAGTATTCAGCTCCAAACTCCTGTGTAACTACCTCCTTTATGCTGTTTATTGCAAGCTGTGAAAGGTTGGTGGAGTCTGTTCTCATGTATGTGATGAGTCCGCTCTCGTACAGTTTCTGGGCAATGCGCATTGTCTGTGATACGGAAAGTCCCAGTTTGCGCGCAGCCTCCTGCTGAAGGGCAGAGGTTGTAAACGGTGGTGCCGGAGTTCTGGAAATGTGCTTTTTCTCAACGCTTCCAATTGCAAATGCGGCCTTGCTGCATTTTTCAAGGAATTGGGCAGCCTCTTCACGGGTTGTGAACCTGGTGTCGAGTGTGGCATTTACCTTTACGCTCTTTTTTGCGTTTTGCGGGTGGAACACACCGGTTACCCTGTAATACGGGGTGGAGTTGAATGCCATAATCTCCCTCTCCCTCTCTACAATAAGCCTTACTGCCACAGACTGCACCCTTCCGGCAGAGAGTTTTGGTGCAACCTTCTTCCAAAGGATAGGGGAGAGCTCAAATCCTACAAGCCTGTCAAGTACCCTGCGGGCCTGCTGTGCCATTACAAGGTTGTTGTCTATTGAACGGGGATTCTCAATGGCATTGAGGATTGCACTTTTTGTAATCTCATGGAAAACAATACGTTTGGTGTTCTCCTCCTTAAGGTTCAGGGTGTGGAACAGATGCCATGCAATGGCCTCTCCCTCGCGGTCCTCATCGGATGCCAGCCATACGGTGTCCGCTTTTTTTGCAAGGCTCTTGAGTTCAGAAACAACTTTCTTCTTGTCGTCTGAAATTTCGTATACGGGTTCAAAGCCGTTCTCTATATTTATTCCAAGATTTTTCTTTTCAAGGTCTCTGATGTGACCGAAGCTGGATTTTACCGTAAACCCTTTTCCAAGGAACTTCTCAATAGTTTTTGCCTTTGCAGGCGACTCCACAATTACTAGATTCTCTCCCATTACATACATATTTCCATGAATTTGCAAAGTAAGCCATAAAGTAGGTTAAAATGCAAATTTTTATTGTTAATTTTGCCAAATAGTTACGTTTGGCAACTAATTGTCGGGAGGAAAATTATGGAAATAAAAAATAAGAAAAGGTTTGTAAAATGGGTGTGGGCGCTGGCTTTTGCACCCGTTGCAATGGTGCTGCTGGCACTGCTGTGTGTAGGTGTTTTTGCACCTATTCCGTCGTTTGAGGAACTGGAGGATCCAAAGAGCAATCTGGCTACCCAGATCATCTCCGAGGATGGTACCGTAATCAATACATTTCATATAGAGAACCGTTCATATGTAACCTTTGATGAGCTTTCCCAGCCTTTGAAGGATGCCATTGTGGCTACCGAGGATGTGAGGTTCTATTCCCACAGCGGAATTGATGCCAGGAGTCTTGCCCGCGTGGTGGTGAAATCGCTCATATTGGGCAACAGGACGTCGGGAGGAGGAGGAAGTACCCTTACCCAGCAGCTGGCAAAGTCGCTCTTCCCAAGGGATACCGTAAAATCAAGAATCCCCGGTGCAAAATATTTTGTGTTGGGTACAAACAAGTTCAAGGAGTGGATTACAGCAGTAAAGCTGGAGAGGAACTATACCAAGGAGGAGATTTTGAGCATGTATCTGAATGCTGTATTCTTTGGCAGCAATGCATATGGTATAAAGGCGGCGTCACAGACATTTTTCGGGAAGCTCCCTATAGAACTTAATGTTGAGGAGAGTGCACTCCTTGTTGGAATGGTGAATATGCCTACCCGCTACAATCCTGTCCGTAATCCCGACAAATCCATTGTAAGGAGGAACCACGTGATTGGGCAGATGTGCAAATACGGGTACATTACCAAAGAGGAGAGGGATTCCCTGAGGGAACTTCCAATAACCCTTTCCTACTCCCGACAGGACCATAACTCCGGTCTGGCACCGCATTTCCGCGATATGATAAAGAGGACAATGAATGCCAAGGAGCCTCAGAGGAAGAACTATTATAATGTGGAGGATTACCGTGCAGATTCCACTGCTTGGATGGATGACCCTTTGTACGGATGGTTGAACAAGAACCTGAAGCCGGACGGTACCAAATACAATCTTGACAAGGACGGACTCAAGATCTATACCCCTATAAATGCCAAGATGCAGAAGTATGCGGAGGAGGCTGTGGCGGAGCATTTGGGACAGGACCTTCAGAGACAGTTCAACAGGGAATTGAGATGGAAGAACAACAAGCCTTTTGCCAATGATGTTCCCAAGAATGTGATTGAATCCATAATGAAGCAGGCACGCCGCTGGAGTGACCGTTACCGTTCAATGAAGAAGGACAACGCTACGGATGAGGAGATACTCAAGAGTTTTGAGACACCTGTAAGGATGAGGGTGTTTGCATGGAATGACAAGGGGTATGTGGATACCGTTATGACTCCAAATGATTCAATCAGATACTACAAATCATTCCTCAGGGCCGGTTTTATGGCCATGGAGCCCGGGAGCGGTTATGTTAAGGCGTATGTAGGAAGCGGTAACTACAGGTACTTCAAATATGATCAGGTGAAGCAGGGCAAGAGACAGGTGGGCTCTACATTCAAACCGTTCCTTTATACCCTGGCCATGCAGAACGGCTATACCCCTTGCGACAAAGTGGTGAATGTGCCGCAGTCGTTTGTGATAGGAGAGGATATCTGGACCCCTAAAAGTACAGACAAGGATGAGTGGATTGGAAAGACTGTTACCCTCAAGTGGGGTCTTACCAAGAGTTCCAACAATATATCTGCGTTCCTCATGAAGCAGTTCGGGCCAAAGGCGCTGGTTGATATGGCCCATACTATGGGAGTGAAATGCTGGTTGGATCCGGTGGAGTCTTTGTGTGTAGGTTCTGCAGATGTGCCGGTTTACCAGATGGTTTCTGCATTCAATACATTCCCTGGCAGGGGTGTTTATGCCGAGCCTGTATATGTAACCAGAATTGAGGACAAGATGGGCAATGTGCTTGCTACATTTACCCCTCGCAGAAAGGAGGCGGTAAGCGAACAGACAGC
>JAFOER010000187.1 GCA_017380095.1 Bacteroidales bacterium | reverse complement strand
GTTTTACCGCAACCGAAAGGTCCTGGAATGAAGCCTGTACCACCCTCAGCCATAGGGTTTAGGGTATCTATACACCTTACTCCGGTTTCCATAATCCTGTATGGTCTCGGTTTCTCCTTATAACCGCCGATTGCAACTTTTACAGGCCATTTCTGCACCATTGTAACGTTGTGCTCCTCACCGTTCTCATCTGTAAGGACAGCTACAGTAGCAGATGCCTTGTAGCTTCCCGACGGAACTACAGATTTTACAGTGTAGTCACCCTTGAAACCGAACGGAACCATAATTTTATGAGGAAGCCATCCCTCCTTTACCTCGCCAAGCCAGTCTGCTGCAACTACAGTGTCGCCCGGTTTTGCGATAGGGGTGAAGTCCCACTCCTTGTCCATATCAATTGGAGCGGTGTACTCTCCTCTCTGGAGGAATACGCCTGTCATTGTTGAGAGATTGTTCTGCAGACCGTCGTAGTTGCTGGAAAGGAGACCCGGGCCAAGTGTTGCCTCAAGCATGAAGCCCATGAACTCCACGTCATTTCCTTTCTTTACACCACGAGTGCTCTCATAAACCTGAACGGATGCACTTTTGCCGTTCACCTTTATGACCTCTGCCATAAGCTTGCTCTCACCAAGCTTTATGTAGCATATTTCATTTTGTGCAACAGGACCGTTTACCTCTACTGTTACCAGGTTGGCAATGATTCCTGTAACTTTACCTGTGGTACTCATATATATTTATACTGTTTAAAATTTTCAATCCTTTAAATTTTCTCTACGCCTTTAAAGGTTCCCCTTACTTCGTCTACCAGCTTGCGGAACATCTGTTCTCCTGTTTCCTTGTCCAGCTTGTTCCATCTGTCAATAAGTTTGCCCTTTGCCAGAAATGCAAGGATTACATCCATATTGAACTCGCCGTATTCATTCATCTCTGTAATGTAGTCCCATTTGAACTTGTCGAGCTGCTGCTCCTTTTCAAGTATGTTCCTGTTGGCGAATATTGCCTGGAGTTTCTGCAGCTGCTCTTCTGTGAGGTGGGGATCTGCATTACTGTTTACCTGAATCTTGTAGTTGGCGCTCTCCCTGCCCATCTTGTTTGCCACAAATTCAACCTTCCGGTTCCTTATTTCAAGGTCCAGGGCAAACCAGAGCCTTATGAACCTGTTTTTGCAGTTCATTGCAGCCCTGTAGAAATGTGCATTGAGATTCTCCTCGTTTGTCCCAAAATCAAACCACTCTATCAGGCGACGGTCTTTTTCATCGCTGCTGTAGTAGACAGATTCCCTTATGGCGTCATACGAGAATCCTTTATTGTCGGCATTAAGGACAAGTTCAGGCAATCCTGCAATAATGTAATGATAGTTTCCCATTATTGTCTTTGCGGTTTGTTAGAAAAGAAGTGCCTTTGTTTTAGGTCTCAGGTACTCGGAGATTATGTTCTCAAAGTCTTTGTCGGTGAAGCTGAGCATGTAACCTTCACCTTTAGGGGCAATCTTGAATCCTCCCTGGATGGTTTTGCTGAACTGTACCTCTACACCTGCTGAGCAAATTTTGTTAAGGCTCTCTGTTGCAAATTTCTCCATCTCTGCTTTCTTGTCTGCAGGAAGGATTACCTCAAGGGCTACAGAATCTGTATTTGCAGGGTTGAATGCAGCTACAACTGTCTTTACAATCTCCTTTAGGAACTCAGTTTCTGATGTTGCTCCCTTTACAGGTGCCAGTGCTTTTGTAACAATGGCATTCTCTATCTGCTGTTTAACAGCAGTAAATGTCTGTGCAGCGGCCATCTTTACATCATTCTCGGTTTTTGACTTGAGCTCTGCTGCTTCTGCCTGAGCTTTAGCCAGGATTTCCTGAGCCTGCTCCTTGGCCTGTGCAATTATCTGGGCAGCCTCTTCTTTAGCGTTTGCCTTAAGCTGTTCTGCCTCCTGTTTGCCTTTAGACAATCCCTCATTGTAGAGCTTGTCTGTCAATTCTTGCAACTTGTTTTGCATATATATATTCTCCTTTTAATTTTAATCAAAAATGACTATCAAAGTTATATAATTTTATCTACAATAACCCCCTTTGGTTAAAATATTTTAGGTAAGTTTTCAACAATTTTTGTTTTAAACATAGAGACAACGTCTTTATGTTTGTGAAGAAAAAAAAGAGGTGACCTTGTGGCCACCTCTTTCCGTTATTGTGCATTTTATAATTATGCAAGGAATGCAAGAAGGATACCTGCAGCAACTGCGCTACCGATAACGCCTGCTACGTTAGGACCCATTGCGTGCATTAGCAAGTAGTTTGATTTGTCGAACTCCAAACCAACGTTGTTTGATACGCGTGCAGCATCCGGAACGGCTGATACACCTGCGTTACCGATAAGAGGGTTGATTTTGTTGCCCTCTTTCAGGAACAAGTTGAAGAATTTAACGAACAATACACCTGCAAATGTTGCTACTACAAATGAGAACGCACCCAAGATAAAGATCTTCACTGAGCTCCACTGTAGGAATTTGTCTGCCTGGGTAGAGCAACCTACGGTAATACCGATAAGGATAGTGATTACGTCTACTAGCGGACCGCTTGCTGTGTTAGCCAAACGTTTGGTTACGCCAGACTCCTTGATAAGGTTACCGAAGAACAACATACCCAAAAGCGGAATACCTGAAGGTACGATGAATGCGGTTAGCAAGAAACCTACGATAGGGAACAGTCTCTTCTCTGTAGGGGATACTGCGCGAGGAGCTTTCATCTTGATAAGTCTCTCTTTCTCAGTAGTAAGCAGCTTCATGATAGGAGGCTGGATTACTGGAACAAGAGCCATGTAAGAATAAGCAGAAACTGCAATTGCACCCATCAAGTCTGGAGCCAGTCTACCTGAAAGGAAGATAGCTGTAGGACCGTCAGCACCACCGATGATACCGATAGCACCTGCCTCAGATGGGCTGAAGCCCAATGCAAGAGCTACAGTGTAGGCACCAAAGATACCGAACTGTGCAGCAGCACCAATAAGCATAAGTTTAGGGTTTGAGATCAATGCAGAGAAGTCTGTCATTGCACCAATACCCAAGAAAATTAGAGGTGGATACCAGCCCTGCTGAACACCCTGGTAGAAGATGTTAAGTACAGAGCCTTGCTCATATACACCTACGTTCAAGCCTGGGAACAAAGGAATGTTACCAATAAGGATACCAAAGCCAATAGGGATAAGAAGCATAGGCTCCCAATCCTTAGTAATGGCAAGGTAAATGAACACTAGTCCAATAAGTATCATTATGATATGCGCAATTGTTACATTGGCAAATCCTGTATACATAAGGAACTGGTTCAAGTTATCTAATATACTAGCTTCGTAAACCATAATTAACCAATTATTACAAGAGGAGCACCCTCAAGTACTGAATCACCTTTACCAACTTTAATTGCTGTTACTGTACCGTCAGCAGTAGCCTCAATGGCATTCTCCATTTTCATAGCCTCAAGAACCATTACAGTCTGGCCTCTCTTGACAGCATCACCCTCTTTAACGCATACGTCAAGGATAACACCTGGAAGTGGAGAACTTACAGTAGTGCCGGCACCGCCTGCAGGAGCAGCAGGTTTGGCAACTGGAGCTGCAGCTGCAGCAGGAGCAGGAGCAGCTGATTTTGCAACAGGTTTAGCAACTGGAGCAGCAGCTTTCTTAATAGGTTTCTCAAACTCAACTTTGAATGGAGTTCCGTTTACCTCCACCTCTGCAACTGAGCCATCTACCTCGTTAACGGTAACTGCATAATCATTACCGTTAATTTTCAATTTATATTCTTTCATTATTATAAATCTCTTTTAATGTATTATTTTCTTAGTTGTGGTGTCTCTCTTAGAGTGTAAATCTTAGAACTCCATGGAGAGTATGTTCTTGATACTTTGTTGATAGTAAGGATAGTATCCTCAAAATCGTGAGCTTCATTCTCCTGCATGAACATATGGATTGCCATAGAAATGGCAGCATATGTCTCAGCAGAAACCTGGCCTGAAGTATCGGCTTTAGCACTGTTTTTGGTACCCTCAACTGCTTTAACTGCGTTCTCTGATTTCTTCTTGATATGGAATTTGCCAATCTGTTTGAATACAAGGAACAAAATAGCCAAAGCAAGGAAAGTAACACACATTGCTGTAAGGGTAAGGAAAATTCCGTATGGGTCTGACTGTGCCATCATAGCGGATTTTGACTCACCGTCCAATGTTGCGTTGTTTGTACTTGGAGTAGGGTTATCCATCTTAATCCAGCCATGCTCAGTTGAAGTGTCAGCCTTAGCCTCAGCTTCAAGTTTTGAGTTTCTGAATGATTTGTAAACTGCTCCAATTTCTGAAACGGAACCTACACCGTCAACTTTTCTGCCGTAAGATTTGTTTGTGTCAAGAGCAGGGAATACCACTCTGTCAATAACAGTTCTTCCGTCAGCTGCAGTGAAGATAAGCTCTTTTGCATTATCCAATGTGAATCCAAGGTGGAAAGTACCTCTGTTTGCTACACCGTCAGCCCAGAAAAGGATGTGCTGGCGTGGCTGTACTTTAGTTAGTACGTCCCCTTTAGGGATTCTGTACATTGTAAGGTTATCGGGATCTGTAGAAAGGAAACAGCCCGCGATATCCACTGTACCGTATGAAGTGTTGAAAAGCTCAATCCAACCGCTTCTGTAGCCATAATCATCCTCAAACCCCTCAGTGTTGGTAACAAGTACCTCATTAAGGCGCATGTCGGACATATTCTGGGCATACACGTTTGAAGCGCAGACAAGAACTCCCAACAACAATATTAAACTATAAAATTTCTTCATTTTAATTGTTGTTTAAAATTATAGAGGAAGGTTATCGTGCTTCTTAGCTGGATTTACAAGTTTCTTGGTCTGAAGCTCCTGAAGGGCTCTGATGATACGGAAACGGGTATTTCTTGGCTCAATTACATCATCAATGTAACCGTATTTAGCTGCATTGTAAGGGTTTGCAAATGCATCTCTGTACTCCTGCTCTTTCTCTTTTGCGAAAGCTTTAGGATCTGCAGCCTCTTTCATCTCTTTACCGTAAAGAACCTCGATAGCTCCAGAAGGACCCATTACTGCAATCTCACCTGAAGGCCATGCGTAGTTGATGTCACCGCGAAGGTGTTTAGAACTCATCACACAGTATGCTCCACCGTATGCTTTTCTAAGAACAACTGTAACTTTTGGAACAGTAGCCTCACCGTAAGCATAAAGAAGTTTAGCACCGTGAAGGATGATTCCGCCGTACTCCTGCTGTGTACCAGGCAAGAAACCAGGAACGTCAACAAGTGTTACCAATGGAATGTTGAATGCGTCGCAGAAACGTACGAAACGTGCAGCTTTTCTTGAAGAGTTGTTGTCAAGAACACCTGCCAAAGCTTTAGGCTGGTTAGCTACGATACCAACTGACTGGCCGTTGAAACGTGCGAAACCGACAACGATGTTCTTAGCGTAGTCTTTGTGAACCTCAAGGAATTTGCCCTCGTCAACGATAGCACCGATTACCTCGTATACATCATATGGTTTGTTAGGATCGTCTGGGATAATCTCGTTCAATGAATCCTCAAGTCTGTCGATAGGGTCATTGGTCTCAACATATGGAGCCTCTTCCAAGTTGTTCTGAGGGATATAGCTCAATAGAGCCTTGATTACCTCAATACCCTCCTCCTCATTGTCAACTGCGAAGTGTGCAACACCACTCTTTGTAGCGTGTACGCTTGCACCACCAAGCTGCTCCTGGGTAACATCCTCACCAGTTACTGATTTTACAACTTTTGGACCAGTCAAGAACATGTAGCTGGTACCTCTGGTCATGATGTTGAAGTCAGTTAGAGCTGGAGAATATACAGCACCACCGGCACAAGGACCGAAGATAGCGGAAATCTGAGGAATGACACCAGATGCAAGAATGTTTCTCTGGAAAATCTCAGTATAACCTGAAAGTGCGTTAACACCCTCCTGGATACGTGCTCCACCTGAATCGTTAAGACCGATAACAGGAGCACCCATTCTCATACCTTTGTCCATTACTTTACAGATCTTCATAGCCAAAGTCTCTGAAAGGGAACCGCCGAATACTGTAAAGTCCTGAGCGAACACGTAAACCATACGGCCGTCGATTGTACCTCTACCGGTTACAACACCGTCACCAAGGAATACGTTTTTCTCCATACCGAAGTTTGTACAACGGTGAGTTACAAACATATCAAACTCCTCAAAGCTTCCCTCATCAAGAAGCATGTTGATTCTTTCACGAGCTGTGTATTTGCCTTTTTCGTGCTGTGCGTCAATTCTTTTTTGACCACCGCCAATGCGTGCTTTCTCACGTAGAGAAATCAACGCTTTTACTTGTTCGAGTTGATGGCTCATTTTTTAATGTTTATGTTAGGTTTAAATTAATTACATTTTGGAAGGATCCTCGCAAAGCTCAGTAAGAACGCCGCAAGTTGATTTTGGATGAAGGAATGCAATGTTCAAACCCTCAGCACCTTTTCTTGGAGCTTTGTCAATAAGCTGAACATCTTTAGCAGCCAACTCGTCCAAAGAAGCCTGAACACCGTTAGTAGCAAAAGCGATGTGGTGTACACCCTCACCTTTTTTCTCAATGAATTTGGCAATTGTTCCCTCAGGAGAAGTGCTCTCCAAAAGCTCAATTTTAGTCTGGCCAACTTTAAAGAAAGCAGTTTTTACTTTCTGGTCAGCTACTTCCTCAATAGCGTAGCATTTAAGACCAAGTTTCTCCTCATAGTAAGGAATAGCAGTCTCCAATGATTTAACTGCGATACCAATGTGCTCAATATGTGTTAGTTCCATATTAATATGTTTTTAAATGTTAGAATATGTGCATATTATCTTGCAAATGTAATAAATTTAAAAACCTTTTCCATAAAAAAAGAGACATTCTTTAGCAAATGTCTCTTTTTTTTATTGATTTTTTCTGAGAATTACTCAGACATGTCCATTGTGTGGTATACGTTCTGTACGTCGTCGTCGTCCTCAAGTTTTGCAAGGAGTTTCTCAACGTCTGCTTTCTCCTCAGCTGAAAGCTTTTTAGGCTCAGTTGTAGTAAGTCTCTCAAACTGTCCTGACTTGATCTCAAATCCGTTGCCCTCAAGGTATTTCTGGATATCACCGAATGACTCGAATGCACCGTAGATCATGATTACGTTCTCGTCCTCATCAAGGAAGATCTCATCTACACCGTAGTCAATCATCTCAAGCTCAAGCTCCTCCATATCAACACCGTCTTTTGGAGTAACCTTGAAAACGCATTTGCGCTCGAACATGAAATCTACAGAACCTGAAGTACCCAATGAACCGCCAAATTTGTTGAAGTAGCTTCTTACGTTTGCTACAGTTCTGTTGTTGTTGTCGGTTGCTGTCTCTACAAGAACTGCAATTCCATGAGGTGCGTAACCTTCGTAAATGATCTCCTTATAATCTGCTGTATCTTTCTCAACTGCACGTTTGATAGCCCTGTCAATGTTGTCCTTAGGCATGTTCTCACTCTTTGCAGTCTGGATAAGGGTACGTAGTCTTGGGTTTGTATCAGGATCAGGACCGCCTGCTTTTGCGCAGATGGTAATCTCTTTTCCCAATCTGGTAAATACGCGGGCCATATTGCCCCAACGTTTCAATTTTCTCTCTTTTCTGAACTCAAATGCTCTTCCCATAGTATTATCTGTTTGGCATTATTGTTTGCTTGTATATTACTGTGCGTTCTGGATACGTGAGATATATTTGTTTATGTCGTATCCCTCTGGAGACTGTGCGTATTTGGTTTTGATCTCCTCGTAGAATTTCAAAGCCTCTGCAGGTTTTCCCATCTCCTCGCAAATGATACCTGCCTTAAGAAGGTAGTTTGCAGCAAGAAGGTTGTCTGCAGCAGCTGCAGCTGATTTGTAGCTTGCCAATGCAGCCTCAAAGTTGTTCATTGCAGCCTGTGCATCACCGATACAAGCCAATGCTCTTGCAGCAATGATCTCATCTTTGCCGTTGTATTTCTTAAGGTTGCTGATAGCCTCCTCATAGTTGCCCATCTGTAGGTTGCAGATACCTGCATAGAAGTAAACAGCCTCACCTGCTTTTGTGCCGTAGTCGCTGATAATCTGGTTGAAACCAAGTGCATTGCCGTCACCGTTAAGGGCTTTCTCAAAGTCTCCGTTCCTGAAGTACTGCTCAGCTGTGAAAGTCTGAGCCATAGCCTCCTGCTGTGCAGGCAGTGTTACAAAGTTGTGGAAAAGCATTACTGCCACTACAACTGCCACTACTGCTGCTGTACCGTAAATGATGTGATTTTTGTAAGTGTCAAAGAATTTCTCAGTCTTTGATAGAGCCTCGCCTACGTTTACCTCAGGCTCCTGAATGTTCTTGTTAGTTGCCATTATGTATAGTTTTTTCTTATTTTTCTAAAGCAGGGTGCAAATTTACAATAATTTGCCAAATGACAAAGTATTAGTATGAGTTTATTTTAAAATAAGTCTCTTTACCACTTGCCCGTTAAGCATTTTGTTCAGCTGCATCACAATTTCCTCTTTCCGGTAATACATCTGGGTACGCATAATTGAGGAATTGATTGTGCAGTAGAGTACACCGTCGCGGAAGAATTTGTTTGTAGTGGCCCTTGCGCCGTTTTCTCCCACAACAATGTCCCATGCGCTGAACAGGCGGGTACGCAGCAGCCCTTCCTCCAGACGTTCTTCCTTAATGAACTCCTTTATAATATCTGAAATCAATTGGGTATTCTCTCTCTTCATGATGTTCCTCCCGACAATCTGTTCCTGTGTTTATAATGCAGTATAATTTCCTGCAGTAACCTCAAACGAGCGGCACTCCGATGTAAACCTCTCTACAATGGACGCCATCCTCACCTTGTTGCTGTCGGAGATAAAAATCTGCCCGAAATAGTCACCTGCAACCAGACTGAGCAGATATTCAACACGTTGCATGTCAAGCTTGTCAAACACATCATCCAGAAGCAAAATAGGTGCAACTCCGTGCAGCTGTTTCATTATATCAAATTGTGCGAGTTTAAGTGCAACAAGGAAGCTTTTCTGCTGTCCCTGCGACCCGCATTTTTTCAGCGGCATGCCGTTGAGTGTAAATTCAATCTCATCTTTGTGTACACCCATGGATGTAAATTTGAGAATTGCATCTTTCTGGCGGTTATCCCTCAAAAGGTTTTCAAGTGTATCCTGCTGCAAATCTGAAATGTACTGAAGCTGTATCTTCTCCTTGCCGCCGCTCAGGGCTGCATAATAGCCGTATACTTTCTCCTCAAGATTCCTGCACAGTTCATCCCTTTTGCGGTATATGTAATCTGCATTTACAGAGAGTTGGAAATCAATTGTTTCCACAAGTTCCCAGCATACAGAATCCATTTTGAGCAATTTGTTCCTCTGCAAAATAAGCTGGTTGTACTGCTGCATCCTTTTCAGGTATTCCTTGTCTATCTGTGAAAGGATAAGTGTAAGAAATTTTCTTCTCTCTTCACCGGACCCGTTTACCAGAACAGTATCAGCCGGAGATACCATTACAATAGGGTAGCGTCCTATGTGTTCAGAAATCCTTTTGTATACTTTGGCATTCTTTTTCACAATTTTCTCCCCATCCCTTTTCATCCCCACAGATATTACATCCTCAGTGTTGTCATCCAAAACATAAGTGCCGTTAAGTGCAGCATTGTCCTCACCGAACGCAAAAGTGTATGCATCAGTGCTGGAAAAGAAACTCTTTGTCATTGAGAGATAATAGATTGCATCCAGCAGGTTTGTCTTTCCCTCTCCATTGTTTCCCGATATGCAATTGATCTTTCGGGAAAACTCAAGTTGGGTTTCCCTTATGTTCTTGAAATTGTTGGCTGATATTCTCCTTAAATACATAATGGTGCAAAGATAAACAAAGCGGATGTATTTACACCCGCTTTCTCCTTTTTATAAACCCAATTTTATTCCAAAATATATGCTTCTCGGCATCATTGGTCCGTAAATGTATCCCGAGTCACGGTCTACTCCAGAATCGAAATCATCCTGGAATGAGTTGAATATGTTCATCATACCGCCACTGAGCTCCATATTCACACCCGGAAATATTGTGAATTCCCTTGAAATTTTAAGGTTGGCATCAAAAAATGACGGCGTCATAATTGCCACATCTACAGGAGTGCCGGAGCTCTCCATATGCTGAATAAGCATATCTCCCGAGTATGTTCCTGTCAATGATATCGATAATTTTTTGGTTGGGGTGTACTGCATTGTAAAGTATCCGTAAATGTCGGGAGTACGGAACATTTTCTTCTCAGGTGCAACTGCCGGGTTCTCGCTCCACTCTTCCGGTTGTTTGTAGCGGCTTTTCTGGTATGTGATGCCTGCCTGAGTCATGAATGCCGAACTGAATACCGCTTTTCCTTCAAGATTAAGTCCGTACACTGTTGCTCCGCTGCCATTGTAGCGCTCCTGTACCTGGTTGCCCTTTGCATCAAACTCCTCAAGCATCCTTATTGCAAATACATCCTTAAGTTCAGTGTGGAAAAGTTCCTGCATTATGTTTGTCTGCACATTTTTAAAATTATGGTACCAGTCTGTAGAGAAGCTGAAGCTGTTTGAACTCTCTTCCTTAAGGTCTTTTGCAAGAACCGTTACAACCCTTTCGCCTCCAACAATTGCTATGTGAAAATCCTCGTCAAATGCCTGTGGAGCACGGAATCCGGTAGAGTATGACAATCGGAAATTAAGCATTTTAGACGGGTTGAAACGGATATTTGCCCTTGGAGAGACAATTGCATTGTCTACAAGTGAATGTTTGTCAATTCGTGCACCCAAAAGGAATCCCCATTTGTCGGTCCTCCATTCATTCTGCAGGAATGCAGAGTAAATGTTCACTTTCTGGGTAGCATCGTGGTCATAACCAATTGTCACATCATTAAGGTAATTGTAATTATACTCTATTCCCGATATGAATTCAGCCGGCATGAACCATAGTTTTGTAAAGGTATGGACATATTGGGCACCACCAACAACAACAAGATCGTGGGTGCTTCCATATGCATTGGGGTCCATGTTGCTGCCGTAGTAACTGTTACGTTTTGTATCGCGTAAAGCCGTATATATATTGTATTTGTTGCTGTAGTCGTCTGACCATGCATCAAATGTAACATTGGCAGCGTTTATCTTGTGGTCTGTCTGTTCTGCAATATATGCCTGGTGAGCAGGTCTGTCCAACTGGTCTCCACCACGTCTGAACTCATCTGTACTGCTGTATTCAGCCCTAAGTTTTGAGTTTGGAGAGATATTGTAGAAGCTGTTTATTCCCAAAGTCTTGGCATTTATTGTACCAATTTCTGTAAATCCGTCACCGTTATGGTCATAGGCCTCCCTGTTCCTGCTCTGACCGTAAATGAACAGGCCGGATCTGCTGTTGCCGTTTACAACTGAGGCATTTACAGTTGTATTGTTGTCCAAAGAACCGCCCATTCCAATGGATGTAATGTTGTGGCTGATTTCTGCTGAGTTTGTAACGAGGTCTTTGGTAATGATGTTGATTGTTCCACCTATTGCAGAAGAACCGAAAAGGGCAGAACCGCCTCCACGCATTACCTCTACACGGTCTATCATTGTAGCCGGTATGTGTTCAAGACCATAGACACCTGCAAGTGCTGAGAATACAGGTTTGGAATTCATGAGAATCTGTGAATAGTGTCCGTCCAGGCCGTTTATCCTCACTTGTGTGAAACCACAGTTCTGGCAATCGTTCTCAACCCTTACTCCTGGCTGGAAATTCAATCCTTCTGCAAGAGAGCATGCACTTACAAGTTCAAACATATCCTTGTTTACAACATTTACAAGGGTAGCCGAGTGCCTTTTTTTGGTTTCATTCCTGTTTCCTGTCACTACAATCTGCTCCAGAAGGAGATTGTCTTCAGCCAAAGTAAACGAGACATTTGCAGTGGAGTTTTCCTTAAGGTCTACATTCTTTTCAATTGTTATATAACCTACTGATGAAGCCTCAAGAGTGTATTGTCCTGCCTTGATGTTTGTAAATTTGTAATGGCCTGAACCGTCTGTACTTGTAATGATGTTGGTCCCCATTATCCTTACGGTAATGAAAGGGAGGTGTTATCCTGTTTTTGAGTCTATTACGTGACCTATAATATGGGAGTCGGCCTGTGCATACGCGCACAGCGCCATTGCCAGCATTGCCAGCAATGAAAGTATGTGTTTTTTCATTGGTTTTCAGTAAATTGGGTTAATGATATTTTTCCCGTCAATCTCGTGGGTATGGGCAAACACACCATTTGATACAAAATGGAATGCCATGTAAATGGCAATGATGTATTTCAAATATGTGTGAAGTGCTTTCATAAAATTTGGGGAGGCAAAAGTACTCAAAATTTCTTTCCCAAAATGTTCGTCCCGTAACTATTTTTAGGTAATTTTGTAAGATATATTTGAATTTTATGAGAGAGAAATATTCAGAAAAACGCATTGTGAGCTGTTATGAAGCAAATGCAAACCATTTGTTGCGTCCCGCTGCAATGCTTGATATAATGCAGGAGGCTGCGGGCAGGGATGCCTCCGGTCTTGGATTCGGTTATGAGGAGATGATTTCAGGCAATTGTGCCTGGGTTTTGTCGAGAGTAAAGGTGGTTTTCCACAATTATCCCAAGTGGAGGGATGAAGTTACCCTCAAGACCTGGCACAAAGGTGCCAACAGAATCTTTTATCTGAGGGATTTCCAGCTGGAGGACTCTGTGGGAAATGTTGCAGTATCCGCAACCACTTCATGGCTTATAATTGACCTTGCTTCCCGACGGATGGTGAAAAATTCAACCCTTGCAGAGAATTTTGACAACACTGCCCTTGGCGATGCCATTGCAGAGCAGGCAGAGAAGGTTTCGCTACCTAAGGAAGTGGAACTTGAACTTGTTGATACTCATAAGGTTGT
>JAFOER010000186.1 GCA_017380095.1 Bacteroidales bacterium | reverse complement strand
TTCCCGACAAACAAAGGGCCGTATTCAGCCTCCGCTACTTCCAGGAACTCAAATACGAAGAAATAGCTGAAATCATGGAAACATCCGTAGGCTCCCTAAAGGCATCCTACCACCATGCATACAAAAAAATAAAGGAAGAACTGCAAGAACAGTTTGCAGATTAAACCTTTTGGAATTACAGCAGTCTAAAGGACAGGAGGACAAGAATATGAAAGAAAAAAACAACACAGAAGATATCCTTGGCAGAAGCTCACTTAAGGAAAACCCTTTTGGAGTACCTGCAGGATACTTTGCAGCAATGCAGGAAGAGGTGATGCAGAAAATCTCCCCAACCGCTGCCATGGAGCCACAGGAAGAGGCCCCTGCTGCACCTGCCACTTTCATCACCTATTTCAAGCCTGCCCTCTCGCTTGCAGCTGTATTTGCCATAGTATTTGGAATGGGCTGGAGCGTAATGAAAGTGACCGAAATCTTTGCTCCGGAAGTTCCGCTTGCACAAACAGAAGATACCCCGCTTACAGATGAAGAGGAGATTATCTCAATCCTCAACATCTCTGTAGAGGACATCTATATGGCCGGTGCAACCGACGCGGAAGAAGAAAATCCTGCATCCACTGCCATCAGCGAGGAGATGATAGAGCAGTATCTGATAGACAGCGGATACCCTCTTACTGCAATAGCAACACTTGAATAACCAAACTGAACAGATATGAAAAAAACAATACTCACACTCTTGCTTGCAGTGGTTGCAACCATTGGAACATACGCCCAGCACGGGCCGCATGCAGGTGAGAAAAAGTATCCTACACACGAGGAGATCTTGAGCCAGAAGATAGCATTCTTTACCCAGGAACTCGACCTTACTCCAGAGGAGGCACAGCAGTTCTGGCCAGTATACAATGCCGGATGGAAAAAAGCGGAAACTGTAAGAAGGGAGATCCGCCACACTCTCAAAGAGATAAACGCAGCCCTCAAACAGGAGCCCGCCGCATCCGATGCACAGATAAACGCCCTAATGGAGAAATACTTCAAGGCACAGCAAACAGAGGCCCAGATCCAGGCAGAAACCTATGCCGAGGTATCAAAGGTGCTGCCGGTTGCAAAAGCGGCAAAAGCCTGCACCCTTGAGGAGAAATTCAGGGTGATGCTCATAAAGCAATTGAGAAAATAAAAACGTTGTCATGCCATAGACACGCCAGGAGGGTGATTCAAAACTTTTGAGCCACCCTCTTGTTTATTGGATATATCTATCGGGAAACAAACTCCAGAATTTCCCTTTCCAGTGCCGGAAGGCCGCCTGGGTAGATGGAGGCTACGATATCTGAGACTTTGCTGTTGACCAGGCGTTTTTGCAGTTGTGAAATGAGGGTATTTCTCTGCTCCACAGAAAGATTCTCCAACAGCACGGTTACAGTTACGTGGGCCAGGGAGTAGCAGGTCTGGCCTTCATTCCTATGCATCTCCATAAATTCCTTTTGGGTAAGGTTAAGGAATTTCTCAACGTTAAGGTCGCCAAGCATTATGAGGGTCTTCACTTTCCCTTTGTTGGCATGAGGGAACTCGCTCACTACGCCGCTACGCTTTAGTTTCAGGCATTCAAAGTGCT
>JAFOER010000185.1 GCA_017380095.1 Bacteroidales bacterium | reverse complement strand
CCTGTCTCACCGGTAATGATGACAAGCCCCGCCGGAAACTCTATGTCCAGGGTTTCAATCAGTGCATAATTCTGTATGACCAGTCTTTTCAGCATTACAAAAGGCTCTCTATATTGTCCACGATATCTGCGGCAACATCATTCTTGCTCTTGAGAGAACACTCTACAGGCTCCCTGTCCTTAAAGAACAATGTTACCTTGTTGGTATCATGGCCAAATCCTGCTCCACTATCCCTCATGGAATTGAGAACAATCATATCAAGTTTCTTCCTCTCAAGTTTGCCTGCAGCATTTGCCCTCTCGTCATTTGTCTCAAGTGCAAAACCAACGGCAACGGTACCTTTGCTCCTGTTTTCACCTACCCACGCTGCAATGTCGTTTGTAGGGGTAAGTTCCAGGTTATAATTGCTCTTTTCCCTTTTTATCTTCTCATCTGTAACGTGCGCAACTGTAAAATCGGCCACAGCCGCACACAATATTATAATGTCTGCACCAGGAGTATGCTCTTTGGTAGCCTCAAACATCTCCTTTGCAGTAACCACATCCACCACCTCTATACCCGGCAACGTAGCCTTCACATTCACAGGCCCGCTTACCACTGTAACCTTGGCACCCCTAAGGGCAGCCTCCCTTGCCAGTGCGTATGCCATTTTTCCCGACGAATGGTTGGTAATGTACCTCACCGGATCAATAGGTTCCCTTGTAGGACCGGCAGTAATCACCACCCTTTTCCCGTCCAATGAACCACCTTTGGCAAAAATGCCCTCAACCTGAGCTACAATCTCCTCAGGCTCGGCCATACGGCCCTTTCCTTCAAGGCCGCTTGCCAGTTCACCGCTCTCGGGCTCAACCACCTCTACGCCCCAACCTTTCAATATTTCCAGATTGCGCTGCGTAGAAGGATGCCTGTACATATCCAGATCCATAGCGGGAGCTATGGCAACCTTGCATTTTGCAGAAAGATAAGATGTAAGCAGGAGATTGTCTGCCACACCCGAGACCATCTTGCCCATTGTATTTGCAGAGCATGGGGCAATAAGATAAAGGTCTGCCCACATTCCCAACGACACATGGGAATTCCAGTCCCCGTTTTCGGGGTTATAGAAATCTACAAGAATGGGTTTTTTGGAAAGGGTTGCCATTGTAAGGGGAGTGATGAACTGTTTTGCCATCTCTGTCATTACAACCTTCACCTCAGCCCCCTGCTTTACAAGCAACCTTACAAGCATTGCAGACTTATATGCAGCAATACTCCCTGTAACCCCCAAAAGGATATGTTTTCCCTTAAGCATATCAAAAGGTATTAAATAAGGTATTAAGCCTCAACCTTACGTGAGTAGATCTCGCCGCTCTGGAACTCTTTGATTGCAACCAATGTAGGTTTTGGCAACTTCTCATAGTGGCGTGAAATCTCAATCTGCTCCCTGTTCTCGAATGTCTCCTCCAAAGTGTCGGCAAAGTTTGAGAACTCCTCCAATTTTGCGCTAAGTTCCTGTTTAACCTCTGCAGCAATCTGATTTGCCCTTTTGGCAATGATCATTGTAGACTCATAAATGTTTCCTGTAGGCTCAGCAAGCTCGCTCAAATCTCTGGTAACGGTATTTCCGTAAACCTTGTACTCTTTTTTCTCCATTGTATTTATTTTTCTTCTTTATTTTCTGATTCAGGTTTTATTGCATAGTGCTCAACTTTACCAAACAGGCCGTCAAGCTCTTTCCTGTATTTTGACTCCGGATACTCACTGATGAAGTTGTAGTAGTCGTCAATGAAATCCAGGAACCTCTCCTTCTGTTTCTCCTCTATACTGTTATAGGCATATTTGTATGAAGCCAAAGCAGTATAATACAAGACACTTTCCCTGTACTGGTTGTCGGCATTGTCCTTAAGTACATTCTTGAGGGCATGTCTGGCAGCCTTGTAGTCCTCCATTGTGTAATACAGTTTGGCTGATTCAAAACTCTTCCTTTCCAACCTCTCCATAAGGTCTGCCATCATATCCTTGCACACCGGATAATACTCACTCTGGGGGTTGCTGTACATGAACTCGCTTATGATTGACATTGCCTTCCTGGTAGGGGTCTGGTCGAGCTCATATCTGTAGGTATCATCATACAGGCACTTGATTCTCAGATACTGGGCCTCTACAAAGAACGGGCTTCTCGGATATACCTCAATGAACTTTGCCAGGATAGTCTCCGCTGTTGAGTAATCTCCATATTTGAAGTTGCTCAAGCCGTGATAGAAAGCAACAGTATCCTCCTGTGGCAGACCCTGTACAAGAAGATTCAGGTGGTCGAAAAGATCGGCCGCCTTCTTGAACTTGCCGTCATTGAAATATTTGTGGGCAGCCTTGTATTTTACGTCCACATCACTGCTCCTGAGAATTTTCTCATAGGTGGAGACACATGACATCTGCAAAAAGGCCACCAGCGCCAATAGTATAACTTTTGATTTGTGCATCTTCTGTCGTTTTAGTTCTCCTGCAAAAATTTCTCTGCATCCATTGCTGCCCTGCAACCGCTACCCGCAGCTGCAATAGCCTGTCTGTATGTAGGATCCTGTACATCACCTGCTGCAAAAACACCAGGTACATTTGTCTTCTGGCTCTTGCCCTCAGTAATGATGTAACCCTCCTGGTTTGTCTGTACAAACTCCTTGAATACTTCTGAATTGGGATGGTGTCCGATTGCAAGGAAGAAACCGTGGATCTTTATCTCACGCTCCTCCCCGGTTTTATTGTTTACAAGGGCTGCCCCTGTTACACCAAACTCATCTCCAAGGATCTCCTTTGTATTGGTATTCCACAGAACTTCAATGTTAGGGGTATTGAGTACTCTCTCCTGCATTGCCTTTGAAGCTCTGAGCACATCCCTTCTTACAATCATGTAAACCTTGTTGCACAAACCTGCAAGATATGTAGCCTCCTCACATGCAGTATCTCCACCACCTACAACTGCAACATCTTTCTTCCTGTAGAAGAAACCGTCACATGTTGCACATGCAGAAACACCCTGTCCCCTGAATTTCTCCTCTGAAGGGAGTCCAAGATATTTTGCAGTTGCTCCTGTAGCAATAATCACTGTCTCTGCCTCTATATTCTTGCTTCCGTCAATCTCAAGCACAAAAGGTCTGTTTGAAAAATCAACTTTGGTAACTGCACCGTAACGCACCTCTGTACCGAATCTCTCTGCCTGCTTCTTCAAATCCTCCATCATCTCAGTACCGGTAATGCCCTGCGGATATCCGGGAAAGTTGTCAATCTCTGTTGTGGTTGTCAACTGTCCACCAGGCTGAATTCCCTCATATACAACAGGATTAAGGTTTGCTCTGGATGCATAGATGGCAGCGGTGTACCCAGCAGGACCGCTACCTATAATCAAACATTTTACTCTTTCCATTTCCATTAAAACATAATATCTTGCAAAGTTAGTTATTTTTTTTGAATAGCTTATCTTTTATGTAATATTCCGCCCTCAATTCCCACACAAGGATGAATGATCCTATCCATCGGGAGAAAAGGAGAACATACCATGTGGCACCCATTGCCGAGAGGAGGAAAAGATCCTCAAAGTTGCTGTGCGATATGGCAATATGCGAATTGAGCAGATCCACATCCCTTTTGGTAACCTTACCGCTACCAACCTCTTCCAACATCACAGCCGCTCCGTATGCCAGGCCAAGCGTATTGGCAACTATCCACAGGAATGATGTCCTTGCAGGAAGCCCGAAAAATGCCAGAGGATACTTGAGGAATTTGGATATCCACCTTATCACACCATACTCCGCCATAATCTTCTGGAGAATGGCCAAAGTATAGATAAGAACCGTCATCTTTACTACAACCGTAGCCGTAGACGCCAGCCACTCCTTGAACAATACCATAAATTCAGGTTTCTGTTCATACCCT
>JAFOER010000184.1 GCA_017380095.1 Bacteroidales bacterium | reverse complement strand
TGAAGACAAGGCAATTGAGGCCATAAAGGCTTTTGTTACCCTTGGTCCCGACAGGGCAATGAACATTGCCAATGCAAAACCAAAAAAGGAAGAGTAAGATGCTCTTCCTTTTTTAATTTACAGTCCCAGCAGTTTTTCAATGTCCCTCCTTTCCTTCTTGGTGGGGCGGCCGGTGCCGCGGTCCCTTTTGAGGAATATGGTTTCGTTGGGGGCATTGAGCTTGTCAAGTTCTTCCTGCGGGGTGATGTTTATTGCATATTGGGGTACAAGGGCAGCACCCTGGCGCTTGTCTATTGGCGTAAGTACCTGATACTGGTATCTGATGGCCCCCTTGCGCACGGTTATTATGTCTCCCTCCTTTACATTTCGGGAAGATTTGGCCTCCGAACCGTTTACATGTACCTTGTTGGTCTTGCATGCGTCAGCAGCCTCAGAACGGGTCTTGAATACCCTTATTGCCCACAGGTATTTGTCTATCCTTACTTCCGGTGTCATGGCAATCATTTGAAGAATGTTTCACCGGGGTGGGAGTGGTGGTGGCTATGGCAGCCGCAATCACAGTCATTGCTGTGGTGGTGATGGCCGTGGTCATCTCCGCAACCGCAGTGGCAATCGTCCTCATCATCATCGTCTTCTGCCGGTACGGTGTCCTTGTATGATCCGTGTGCCTCGTCTTCAGGCTCGTCGTAGTTGAGGTAAAGGTCAGGGGTGTCGGCCAGTTGTGGCATATATGACTCCAGTACCTGAGGATTGCCCTCTACAGGTATCAGCTGGAAGTCCTCCATTGCTGCAGGAATGAAGATGGTCTCGCCGCATTTGAGGGTATAGAGTGTACCGTCATTTGTCTTTATTGCAGCTTCTCCCTCCACGCAGGTGTATACTGTAAAACTTCCTTTGAGGGAAGGGACAATTCTCTGGGCCTCCTTAAGGTCCACTTTCTTTACAATGAAGTTTGAGGTGTCTGCAATTGTGCAGCTTCCGGTTACATTGCTGAAATAGAATTTGTCTGCCTCAAATTTTGAGTAGTCTATTACATCTATGGCATCTTCAAGATCCATCCTTCTTGCTGTCTTTGGGTTGTTTTCCCTGCCCCAGTCATAAAGGCGGTAAGAGATGTCCGAGCTCTGCTGTATCTCGGCTATTACAACCTCTCCCTCTGCAGAGTGTATGCAGCCCGGCTGGATGTAGATGCAGTCACCTTTTTGGGGGGTAAAGCAATTGAGAAGTTCCGTTACGGTTCCGTCCTTGCATTTTTCGTACAGTTCAACCGGTGTCACCTCCCTGTTGAATCCTACGTATAGCTTTGCACCCGGTTTGGCATCCATCACGTACCAGAGCTCTGCCTTGCCGTATGAATTCTCCCTCTCAAAGGCAAACTCATTGCTTGGGTGTACCTGAACGGAAATTCTGTCCTTTATATCCAATATCTTTACAAGAAGCGGGAAATCACCGCGGTAATAGTTGAATACCTCTTCACCCACAAGGTCGCCAAGGTATATCTCCATAAGTTCATCCAGCGTATTTCCGGCAAGATAGCCGTTCTCCACTGTAGAACTGCCGCCGTACAGGCTCCACAGTTCCCAGCTTTCGCCTACAGCCTTCCCTTTGAAATCTTCATCAAAGCTTTTGCCCAGCTTTGTTGCAAGGTAATCTCCTCCCCATATTCTCTCTCTTGCGTCGGGAATGAATTTTATCGGATATAGTTTGTTCATAAAATGTTGCCTGTTAACGGTATTTTTCTGTTTCTGCACCATTTCTTCCAAGGTTTCTGTTAAGGTAAAGGAGAATGGCGGCCAATAAAACTGCAAATATAACAAAAACTATGCAGTAATAGCCAGGTGCATAGGTGTTAAAAAGATCTTTGTATGTGCTGTCGGGAGGAAGTTGAGGAAAAATGTACTGCATGAGGTATGCTGTGCCGTTGTTTGTCATGTGCACAAAGATGCACGCTGCAAGGGAACGGGTTCTCCAGTAGATCCATCCGAACAGGATTCCGGCAATGAATGCACCTGTTGCCTGCCACGGGTTGAGGTGTATAACCGCAAAGAAGAATGCGCTCCAGAGGATTGCTTTCCAGGGTGACATCCAATGGAGCAGTCCCCTTTCAATTATCCCCCTCAGGAGGAACTCCT
>JAFOER010000183.1 GCA_017380095.1 Bacteroidales bacterium | reverse complement strand
GTTTCCCTTACGTGACATACTCTGTATTATACTTCTGCCTTTTAATGCTTTCTGATACTTTAGATGCTGATAATGCCATCCCTGATCAGAGTGAAGTATGAGTCCCTTTGGGATATACGTTTTCTTGAAGGCTTTGTTCAGCATACTCATAGCCATCTTTAGGTCAGGATGGTATGAGATAGTGTATGATATGATCTCTCCATTGAACATGTCCAGGATAGGAGAAAGATACATCTTCTTGTCCTTTATCTTGACTTCGGTAACGTCTGTTGTCCACTTCTGGTTGGGAGCAGTTGCGATAAAGTACCTATCTATGACATTAGGAGCAATCTTTCCAACCTCACCCTTATAAGACTTATATTTAGCCTTCTTTCTCTTTCCATACAGGCCCATCTGCACCATAAGTTTCTGTACTGTCTTGTGGTTAAGATGTATGCCATCATTACACAGCTGAATCGTTATTCTTCGATAGCCGTAGCGCCCTTTATGATGGTCATATATCTTATGGATTGCAGCCCTGGCAGCATCATAGCCATCAGGTTCTGATAGTCTTTTTGTATGATAGTAGTATGTGGATCTAGCCATCCCTGTCTTCTCGAGAAGGATCTCAAGATCATGTTCTAGCCTTAGTTCTTGGATGGCTTCTGCCCAATCTCTCTGAGACGGGCTTCTCTTGCTTCGACTAAGGCTTTCACTTTTTTAACAGAGCATTCTCTGCTCTCAGACACTCATTCTCGTATCTGAGACGTTCCAGCTCTGTCATCTCTTCTGGTTTCTTTTTCCGTGGTCTTCCCATATCATTCTTTGGTGGTCGGCCTTTTGGCCTAGTGATAGCCAATCTATCATAGCCGTGTTCACGTTTGATTTTGAGCCATGATTTTAATCGACTGGCACTCACATTATATTTTAATGATGCATCCACCAAAGTTAAATGATTTTCTTCAATATCACGGATAATCTGAAGTCTTAAAAGACAATCTATCCTCGCATATTGCTTCTGGAGTAATCCTGACTGTCCTTCAGACTGATAACGTGCCCATAAATATCCTAGAAGTTTACGATCTATACCAAATTCCTGTTCAATAAACGTCTTACTAATACCATTCTCAAGCATATGCATATACTTCAATCGTTCTGCATAGCCGTGTTTCTTTCTCTTTTTTAACATAACAAAACCCCAAAAGTTTTTGTCTAACTTTTGGGGTTCATATCAGCAGGATTTCCGGGGTTCTTATCTATTCCGGAGTCTTTTTATCTATCGGTCCTTCTTAATCTCATCCAGCGAATAATTAACAACTATCGGCGTATTTAATGGGGCAAAGTGAACCTGCGGTTTCAAGACAAACGGTCTTGATTGACTCTGGGCCTCAGATCTGCGGTTTTTGGCATCATACTCAACAAACTTTTCATAATCGTACTCCCAGTTAGGGCCATAGGCCAATTTATGTATGCGGTAATAAATTGCCTCCCTACTTGGAGCATTGAACTCACCTGTATTATGGATCATTATATTCTCCCCTGAGGACCTCCACACACCTGTAGGATATGTATAGGCACCTTCAAATACGCCCAATCCTTCATTGGCATATCGTGAGTCCTGCAGAAATTTTCTCCATCTTACTTGAGCAGGATCACCAGTAAAGTCTATATTCTTCCACCATCCATAAGAAGTCTGTTCCATAATTGCTCTATTTTTCACCTCTTCCGGGATATTTCCATATGCCGCATACACATATTCATCTGCCAGCTTTGCAAAACCATGGCCACAAGCTTCATGCTGAAGAACACGTCCGAATTTCTCATCATTTTCACCAATTGGAACATAAGAAATTGACATTCCTTCTCCCCAATCCCTGCCAGAAGCTGTTGGAGTATTTATAAAACACGTACCGGCATCTACCCTTTCATTTATTGCTACAACAATTGTCGTATTATTCAATTTATTTGATTCCACTGCATGATTGGCATAATGGATAACATTTTCATCTCTTCCATGGATCAGTGAAGAGGTTTTACTTACATCACATTCTAATGCAGTACTGCTTCCCGGTGTGAAAACTTCATTCTTGGAAACAACATAAGTGATGTACACATTAAAGTAATCCTTGAACGATTTGTACGGTTCCTTCTCAAAAAACTTATTATAGGCCAATTCCATAGTGCGGTCGTAGGTTCCATCAGCTATCAATCTGTCTGAATAACCGTCACCCATCAAAACCACGTCTATACCGCTACCTATCGTAGCCTCGAAGTACACGAACTTTGCCATCCGAAGAATAATCAGTAGATTCATACAACTCTTCTTCACTGTCATTATCATCCAATTTAAAATCTGCAATCAATGCCTTGATGAGACGATCCGGTTCTGTTGTCAACCGTTGCTCATCCCACTCTCTTGAATAGACAACCCTGCTTGTTGAATCCACAGCACATACACAAATATCATATGGTAGCTTATATACATTTCCATCATCTCCATATACGAAAGTATCCCATGACATTCCTTGGCTATTGATAAACTCCAAAGCCATCTCCTTGGTATAACCATAAAAATCCTTCTCGGTCCAACTTATAATATTGATCTTTTTACTAGAGTAGTGTTCATGAATATATCTTAATTGTGGTAATACATATACATCAAGATCATGTAAATGACCTGCGTCCCAACGATAAAGTATCGTGTACTTATTTTTCTTGATCTCCTCTTCTAAATTGATGACTTTACCATTTACACATGTTACTGTTTCTTTAGGCCCGTATACTTCTATGTCTTCAAAATTGAACTGATTACCTTTTACAAACCACATCCACTGATAATTCCATATATCCCAGTTCTTATATGACTCCGGTATTTCCCCAGACAACTTATTGTCGTGTAAATAACATCTCTCAAAATTAAATTTGCTCAAGTATCCAGGTAGAGATCCAGTAAGATTATTCCAACTTAAATCCAGAAACTGCAAATCATCCAAATTCCCTATACTTTCAGGAATGTTTCCTGTCAAAAAGTTTTGATACAGGACTAGACCTTGTATCTTTACCAAATCACCTATGCATTCAGGAATGCTGCCTGACAAATTATTCATTGACAGCCTAAGATTAGACACTCTCCCCTGTCCATCAACTGATACACCATACCACTCCCCTACCGGTTTATCACTGCACCAGTTGGTATTATTCACCCAATTGTCCCCATTCGTTGCTTTATAAAACTCTATCAAGGCCTGTCTCTCAGCCTCCAATATCTTGTCCACACCGCTTTGAGTAACCTTTATGGTCTGGGTGGCGTTTCCTCCTGATATAATTATATGTCCGGCTCTATCTGCTTTCAATGTATCGCACGCAGCTATATTGAAGTACAGTTTTTTGGTTTCCAAAGCCCTCGTCTCAACTTGCGATATCCAACTTGCACAACTGTCCGGGATTGTAACTGTAATATCCACATTTGTCAGTATCTCAAAATCCAGATTTCCACCCTCATTTCCAAACTCATATTCACTTTTTGCCACAACTATCGCGTCTTTCTGGGTTTGGGTAACTGTCAAGGTATCCTGAGTGCCAGTCTTCAGATTCTTGACATAGATTTGGGTACTGCGGCTGTCGTGCCCCTCATTGGCGTCTACCTGATATTTCAAGGTGTGTGTCTGAAGCCCTTTGGTGCCAATCTCATGCAGCCAATCCACACTAGGGGAAGTTACCGAGAATTCCACATTTGACTGGATCTCCATGGTAATCTCTCCTCCAGCATCGTTTATGACATAGTCTTTCTTGCTGATGATCAATGCGCCTTTCTCCGACTGATAAACCTTGACTACCTGAGTCAGCGCACCGCCTTTGGCTGTAAAGGTTATAGACCCCTCCCTGTTGTCGTATGAAGTATTTTCCGCTACGGCAAATTGAAGCTTGTCTGTAGCCATAGCCTTGGTATCCACCTTGCTGATCCAATCTCCGGATATTGAATATTCATAGTCAATGTTATGGCCAACCTCTATCTCTATCGTACCTCCTGCATTCTCTACATTGTAGCTCGATTTTGCCACAACTATCGCATCCTTCTGGGTTTGGGTAACTGTCAAGGTGTCCTGAGTGCCGGTCTTCAGATTCTTGACATAGATTTGGGTACTGCGGCTGTCATGTCCCTCATTGGCGTCTACCTGATATTTCAAGGTGTGTGTCTGGAGCCCTTTGGTGCCAATCTCATGCAGCCAATCCACACTAGGGGTGGTTACCGAGAATTCTACATTTGACTGGATCTCCATGGTAATCTCTCCTCCGGCATCATTTATGACATAGTCTTTCTTGCTGATGATCAATGCGCCTTTCTCCGACTGATAAACCTTGACTACCTGAGTCAGTGCCCCACCGTTGGCCGTAAAGGTAATTGAACCCTCCCTGTTGTCGTATGACGTATTTTCCGCTACGGCAAATTGAAGTTTGTCTGTAGCCATAGCCTTGGTGTCCACCTTGCTGATCCAATCTCCGGATATTGAATATTCATAGTCAATGTTATGCCCCACCTCTATCTCTATCGTGCCTCCTGCATTCTCTACATTGTAGCTCGATTTTGCCACAACGATCGCGTCCTTCTGGGTTTGGATAACCCTAACGGTATCTGAGACATTGTTTTCAACATTGGCAAAGATTATCATTGCGCTGCGGGAGTCGTATGCTTCGTTTGCCTGGACTGTAAAGACATATTTGTTGGTGGACATTGCCCTGGTGGTATTCTCAGCCATCCATGGTTCAACTCCATCAGGGAATACCAGGTTCATGGATGCATTTACATTGCTTGCTACCTCTACCTCAAAAGTCTCGCCCTCAGATTTCAGCACATACTCATCCTTGGATATTACTATGCTTGGAGTCTCTCCTGCCTGATGAACCTTTACTGTGTCCTTGAGGTTTCCGCTGGCAAGATATATCTCACCGGATCTTTTATCTATATTGTCATTTTTGGCAATCTCAAATGTAAGAGTGGAATCTTTAAGCGCCTTTGTGCCGATTATCTTTATCCAGGCTTTGGCATCTTCAGAGATGGTGTGTGTAAAGGAGACATTGCTCTTGGCAACTACCTTTATCTCCTTGCCTTCTGCAGGCACCTCAAATGATGACTGGGATACGGTAAGGGCATCTTTCTGCTTCTGTTCTACCTTTATGGTACGGGTGGCGTTTCCTGCCGTAATTGTTATTGATGCCGCACGGTTGTCGGGAGTAACGTTTTCTTTTGCTGTTATGGTGATGGTGGCTGCTCCTGCACCTCCACTGGTTGGGGATACACTGCACCAGTCGCTTGCTCTCGTATTGATTACTGAAGCACTCCATGCTGCACTGGCGGTAAAGGTTACGGATGCAGATCCTCCACTTGTACCCAATACGGGTACAGCATCGGCACCTCCCGCTATTGTTATAGTTTCCTGTTTCGGCACTTCGGGTTCAGGATTTTCAGGATCACTTTTACTGCAGCCCAACACAATGGAAATCACTGCAGCCAACAATAGACAGAAGTGCTTTTTCATGACAAGGTTTTATGAGAAGTTATACTTGTACAAATATAACCTTTTTATTGCAAGTCACATACACTTTTGTTGTGGTAGATTTCTATTGCATCATTGATGTACCAAACATTGCAGTATCTGGAGCAAGGAACTGTACGAATATGTTTTATAACATTGCCGCATATTTTCTGATTTCTGAGAATCACCTTTTCCATTTCAAATCATCCTTTATCCTCATTTGATAATCTCCAGCACCTTGTGCAGCTGTACATCGTTGCGGATGATTGATTCTATCCTGCCTGGGGTGCAGTAGTATTTGTACACAATCTCCTCCTCAAGCAAAGGCTTGAACTCCGCTTTCTTCACCCTAAGCATCTCCTCCTTGGAAATGGTGAGTTTTTTCTCAAGCGCGTCAAATTCAGTCTTGTACAGTTCATACAGATCTTCCTGTTTGGCAGATTTGAGCATCTGGTCCAGCTGGGCTTGTGCGCTGCTGCGGCTGTCAAACTCCTTGCCTGCCGCAAACTTCACAAAATCCTCATACTCGGCATCCGTAAGGGTAAAATCTGCAGCAGATGCAATTTGGGGATGTGTTTTGTAGTATTCAATGGCATATTCTCCAAAAATGTCATTTGCTACAAGCGAGTATGCCGGGCGGCTGTATGTTTCTCCATTTATGAGGGTATCCGGTGTTATGCCTCCACCATCATATACAGTACGTCCCTTAATGGTCTTGAACGCCTTTTTAAGTGAATCGGGCACAAATCCTACGCTGCCGTCAGAGTTTCTGTTGGAATAATCGATTGCCTGGACACATCTGCCGCTTGGGGTATAGTATTTTGCAGTAGTGAGCTTGAGGTTGCCGTTGTAGCCAACTGGCCTGAATCCCTGTACCAATCCCTTTCCGTAGGTCCTGGTTCCTGCAATTATGCCCCTGTCAAGATCCTGTATGGCTCCGGCCACAATTTCTGAAGCGGATGCTGAAGCGGAGTTTACAAGCACTGTTATAGGGATAAGTGTATCCAGCGGCTCAGTCTCCGTTTTAAGCGAGAATTCAGATTGGGCAGCTCGCCCTTTTGCCGTTACAACAGTGGTCCCCTTTGGCAGGAACAGCGAAAGTATCTTCACTGCCTCATCCACAAGGCCTCCGCCGTTGCTTCTGAGGTCTATTACAAGATGTCTGGCCCCCTTCTCCTTAAGTTCGGTGAAGGCATTCCTGAAATCCCTGTGTCCGCCCTCGGTGAACGCCTCGTGCCTGATATAGCCTATTGAATCCCGGAGGATGCCGCTGAAAGTGACATCAGATACATGAATCCTTTCTCTTGTTATTACAATCTCCTTTGTTTCACCGGTACGCCCTTTCTTTACCAGGAACTTCACCTGAGTGCCGGGCTGACCTTTCATGCGGTTGCTGCACTCGTCTGCAGCGAGTGGCATTACATCCGCATCATCTATTTTAAGGATAATGTCTCCCGGTTCAAGACCGTACTTTAAAGCCGGTGACCCCAGGTACGGCTGTGAAATGAGGACACCAACAGAGTCTATCTTCCTTATCACGGATCCTATTCCGCCGTATGCTCCCGTACGCATCATCTCCAGATCCTCCTCGTTTTCGTCGGGAATATACTCTGTATAAGGGTCCAATGACCTCAACATTGCATCTATTCCAATATTGGTAAGTTTCTCCACATCAACCGTATCTACAAATGCAACGCTCAGTTCCCTGAGGATGTTGTATTGCACTTCAAGGGCTTTTCCTGTTTTGAACGCAGCTGACTGCGCATGAAGATTCCCCATAGGGATTAGGGCTACAGACAATATTGCGGCAAAAATCTTTAAATTCTTCATAATATTTCTCCGTTTTGCAAAAACAAAAATATACAATTTAGTACCTTTGGCAAAAAATCAGCACGTTAATTATGGAGATAATTTTTGCTACCGGCAACCAGCATAAAGTGGTTGAGGCACAAAAGGCACTTGGAGATTCTTTTACACTAATTATGCCAAAAGAGTTGGGTCTGACAGAGGAAATTCCGGAAGATGGCGATACTCTTGTGAAAAATGCCGTACAAAAGGCAGAATACCTATGGAACAGGTTTGGGAAAAATTGTTTTGCAGACGATACCGGACTTGAGGTGGATGCCCTTGGCGGGGCACCGGGTGTATATACCGCAAGATATGCAGGTCCCGACAAAGGGAGCGATGCAAATATGGAGAAACTGCTTTCCGAACTTGCGGCCATAGAAGCAAAAGAGGGCAAAATTTCCAGGGCAGCCCGCTTCAGGACTGTTGTGGCACTTATAATAGATGGTGAGACAAAAATCTTTGAAGGAGTTATGGAGGGAGAAATTGCCAGGAAAAGAAGCGGCTCGGAAGGCTTTGGCTACGATCCGGTATTCATTCCACAAGGATACAGCTGTACCATAGCAGAAATTTCCCTTGATGAGAAAAATGCAATTTCACACAGAGGAAAGGCCATGAGAGCATTGGCCCAATATCTCAACACTCTGTAGAGAGATGCTTGTAAAGAGCCAGATAGTTGTCCTGCATACAATAAAACACGGAGATACAGGCATTGTAGTACAGTGTTATTCCAACACTGCAGGACGTTGTTCACTCTATTTCAGGGCTTCATCAAAGAAGCACAACAACGCTTCTTTATTGCATAAACTCAATATTTTGGATGTTGTTACCTACAGTAACGGTACACAGTCCATGCCAACCATAAAGGAGGTGAGTGTACCATATAACCTGGCAACAATAAGGGGGGACATATTCAAAAGCAGCATAGCCATCTTCATGAGCGAGCTGTTGGGGAAGACAGTGAGGGAATCTGAGGCAAACCCGCCCCTTTACAGCTTTATAAGTTCCTCAATACAGATTCTCGAACATCTTACGGACGGTGTTGCCAACTTCCATATCCATTTCCTTACCCATCTTTGCAAGATGCTGGGATTTATGCCAATGGACAACTACAGCTGCTCAACGCCGGTGTTTGACATAGCAACGGCCAAGTTTACCGTACAACCGTTTGGCAATGCCGTATATGGAACCCAAACAATTGGGGAGAGGGAATCGCAGCTGCTCCATTCCCTGATGAATACCCCTTCCACCAATCTGGAGAAACTGTACTGCGGCAGCAGCGAGCTGCAGGTAAACGGCGGACTCCGCCTTGCCTACGCAAAAAGGATGATTGAGTACATTTCCCACCATATTGGGAACACAATAGAAATAAAATCTCTGGATATCTTGCACCAGATTTTTTCTTAAGTTTGTTATATAGTTTTTCCCGATGAACATTATAAACAACATATTCCTCAAGTATTCCCGCAATATGCTCAAGGAGATTGACCTGAGCAGAGCCAATCCCATGAAATACCAGATGGAATGGTTCAGGTATCTCATTACAAACGGGGCAGAAACCGCTTTTGGAAAGGAACACGGATTTGACAGCATAAAATCCATAAAGGATTTCCAGCACAGGGTGCCCGTGAGGGATTACAACCATACCGCACCATACATAAACAGGATGCTGCAGGGAGAAGACTACGTGCTGTGGAACAAAAAAGTAAGGATGTTCGCAAAATCCAGCGGCACCAGCTCGGATAAAAGCAAGTACATTCCCGTTCCGCAGGAGTGCCTGCAAGTCAACCACTACGGCGGGTTCAAGAGGATGCTGGCAAGCTACGTAAACAGCAACCCCCAAAGCAGGATATTCCTGGGGAAGGCACTCACTTTGGGAGGAAGTGTCACTCCCGACAAAACCGGAAAAATTTTCTCGGGAGACCTGTCTGCACTGCTGCTTAAAAATTCTCCTGCCCTGATAGAGATTATACGCACACCAGGAAGGAAGACAGCCCTTATAGGTAATTTTGAGGAGAAACTTGAGGCAATCTGCAGGGAGAGTACAAAGGAAAATGTCACAAATTTTTCGGGAGTACCAAGCTGGAACCTCATGCTGCTGAACAAGGTGCTGGAATACACAGGCAAAAGCAACATCAGCGAGGTTTGGCCCAATATGGAACTCTTTATGCACGGAGGGACAGGATTTGACCCGTACAGGGAAATATTCCACAAGATAATCCCGTCTGCCGATATGCATTATCTGGAGAACTACAATGCCTCGGAAGGGTATTTTGCTTTCCAGGATGACCTTGCAGAAAACTCAATGCTCCTTACCGTAAACAATGGCGTTTTCTTTGAATTCATACCAATGGATATGCTGGATGATGTGCTGGAGGGCAAAATAAAGGAGATACCTGTACTGGCAGAGGTTAAGACAGGGGTAAACTATGCAATTGTTATCTCCACAATAGGCGGCCTGTGGCGTTATCTCATTGGTGATTGCGTGAGATTCACCTCCACATTCCCGCACAGGATTGTGATTGCAGGGAGAACCCAGCTCTGCATAAATGCTTTTGGAGAGGAACTTATGATAGGGAATGCCGAGCAGGCACTTGCACAGGCGTGCAGGGAGTGTTCCTGCAATGTAACAGAGTTTACGGTGGCTCCCGTATTTATGGAACTTGGAGAAGATTCCCAGACCTCAAAAGGGTACCACAGGTGGGCAGTAGAATTCTCCAAAGGCCCCGCAGATATGGCATTGTTTGCCGCAACCCTCGACAAATGTCTTGCACAGGTGAACTCAGACTACGAAGCCAAACGTGCCGGCAATGCAACAATGAAACAGCTGGAGGTAATCTCCCTTCCACAAGGCACTTTCCTCAAATGGATGCAGCAAAGGGGGAAAGTTGGCGGCCAGAACAAGGTGCCGCGGCTGTGTGAAGACGGCAGATATATAAAGGAATTGGAACAGATCTGATACTATAACCCCCGGAAATCCTGCAGACTTCCGGGGTTCATATCTTTTTACATATACAAAAGGGCTACTCCAGATACTTGTTTACAATATCGGCGTATTTCTTGGCAAGTTCAGGCTGGTTGTTCTGCCTGAACACATCAGCAATCATATAAATGTAATAGAGGTTCCTCTGCAAATCATCAGATGAGAGGAAGTCGCCCCTGTACTCTGTACTGAACAGTGCAATGTGCTCCTCAGTCTCAGCTACAAGGTCATCTGCCAGTTTTACACCCTTCTCAATGGCTCCTGCGCCAATGTATGCTGCAACGGCATCCATAACGGCACGCTCGGTAAGCGACGATATTACCGAAGTGTTGAGAGGGAACTGGGATGTTGGCATAATGGCCTGCATCTTGTCCAGCACCTCTATAGCCTTTTCATTCTCTCCGTTTGCCACAAGCCATTTGGCACAGTTTGTAAGGACATCCCTTGGCGAAAGAAGATTGTTGAAGGTAAGAAGGTTCTGATAATCTACATTCATTGTTGTGTCTGCAAAGCTTTCCCACCTGTAAACACTCATTATCCTGTCATACAACCTTGGATCAACCTGGTCTATGATTTCACCTTTGGCCACCTTGGTTTTGAACGGAACAAATTTGTAGGCGAATCCGTCGTACTGCAGATAATCCTTTATACCTATATTTACTTCACCACCCTGCTGCAGGAAGTAGATTGGACGCTCCCACTGGTAATTGCATATCATATCAAGGATAAGCAGGTCGGTCTTGCTCAGATAGGCACCGTCCTTAATTTCAAGGACAATGGTATCAGCCACTTTTGCCATATCCCTTTCTGCAACTATACCGTATTTTGCAACATTCTCCCTGTTTACAGGTATTGATATTCTTGAAGCCGGAATATAGTCATGGCTCCTTCCGTCACTCATCGGGAGGACAATCTTTGGATTGCGGAATATCTCCATAACCTGCTTGCCCAATACCGGTTTGCCGTTGAAGCGGTCATATACCTGCACAAAGTCATTTGTACCGTACAGATACTGCTTGCGTGGAATTGAGAATTTCACAGGATCGGACTCGTATGTCCTGTTCTGCATCTGGTCTATATACCAGTCGGTCCCCAAAAGGGATGTATTCATTATCCTCACATCTGTCCTTACCCCTTCAACCTCCTGTATGTACCATAACGGGAATGTATCGTTGTCGCCGTGTGTTACCACAATGGCATTCTCATCCAATGTATTGAGGTAGTTGACTGCAAGATCCCTGGCTGTATACCTGCCGCTGCGGTCGTGGTCATCCCAGTTCTCGCAAGCCATCTGAATTGGAACAAGGACACATGTTGCAGATGCTAAAGCTGCACAAAGGGTCCTGTTCCTGATGCTCTTCTCAAGGAACTCCGCAAGCCACATAACCGCCAGACCTATCCAAATGGTAAACACATAGAAAGAGCCTGCATATGCATAATCCCTCTCTCTTGGCTGCATTGGAGGCTGGTTAAGGTAAACCACAATGGCTACACCGGTAAGGATGAACAGCAGCATTGTAACTACCCAGTTCCTGTTGTCCCTCTTCAACTGGTAGAACAGTCCTATAAGTCCAAGTATCAGAGGCAAGAAATAGTAATGGTTCTTTGCCTTGCTGTTTACTATATAATCAGGCCCCACACTCTGGTCACCGAGCCTTGCCTGGTCAATGAATTTGATTCCGCTCTCCCAGTTGCCCTTGAACTTGTCTCCGGGAACGGTAGCGTGCAAATCATTCTGCCTTCCCACAAAATTCCACATGAAGTATCTCATATACATGAAATCCATCTGGTAGTCAAAGAAATACTCCAGATTATCCTTCATTGTAGGGAATTTGTATTTTGCCCCGGGAACATTCCTGCCCTTACCCTCTGTATACATCTGGTAAAAAGGAACATAGTTGTCGCCTAATCCGCTGTTCCACATTCTTGGGAACAACATTTTCTGGTTGGATGGATACACCGGTACAGCAGGACCCTCCACCTTCACATATTTGCCGTCAAGGACATTGTAATATTCAGGGGACTTGAAGTCATTGTACTGCGAGGCAAATGTCTCTCCATATATAAGAGGATTGCTGCCATACTGCTCCCTACCTATGTACCTTACAAGGGTGAACATGTTATCCGGCTGATACTCGTTTGTAGGGGTATTTGCACAAGAGCGGATAACCACCACGGCAAACGAAGAATATCCCACCACAATAAGGGTAACGCAAAGCAGGATGGTATTCAGAAGCACCTTCTTCTTTGTATAAGTATAGTAGATGCCCCAGAAACCTGCAACTATAAGTGCCAATACAAAAATTGACGCACCCACATTCATCGGCAGCCCCATACCGTTTACAAAGGCAAGGTCTACATATGCCGCAATCTTTGGCAAATAAGGGATTATACCGTAAAGTATTGCTCCCAATATTACTCCCGACAACATAAGCACCATTACTGTCCTTTTGCCGGTAACCTCGTACTTCTTGTAGTAGTATATGAACACGAGTGCAGGAATTGTAAGGAGATTGAGCAGATGGACACCTATGGAGATACCCATAAGGAATGCAATTAGCACAATCCATCTGTTTGCATACGGCATATCCGCCTCCTCTTCCCATCTGAGCAT
>JAFOER010000182.1 GCA_017380095.1 Bacteroidales bacterium | reverse complement strand
GCAATATCAAAAAGGTCTTCAGTTTCGTTAATTTTGGTTTCGTATAGCTCTACCATAGCCAGGTTGTTTTTTAATTTTGTTTATAGTCTGCTAATATAACCAATTTTTCTGTAAAAAGTTTTGCGGAGATAAAAAAACTCTTTACATTTGCACCCGATTCAAGCCCAGATGGTGAAATTGGTAGACACGCCACTTTGAGGGGGTGGTGCCGGTTACGGTGTGCAAGTTCGAGTCTTGTTCTGGGCACCAGCAAAAAAGCAGTCCTTTCGGGCTGCTTTTTGTTTTTTTAAATATCATTCCACCGCCATGCCGGAGTCACCAGCACCATAAACCACCCCGCCATAATTGTATGCCCAGCCGTTCTCAATCAGCATAACCAGACGGTTGTCGGGAAGGAGAAGATACATATTCCACCCTTTGCTGGACCTGTATTCCACCAATATGGAATGCTTGATATCACTCCATGATACATAATAAGTCTTTGCCCTGCGCATCCCCTCAACTGCCAGAACACGAAGGTAATCATTCACATTCCTGTCATTGAAATACCATATCCGCAACTGCGCTCCGGCGTCAACGGCATTTTCCTTTATGTACGGCACACTGCACACCCGCTCCACAACACTTCTGCAACTGCTCTCCATAGCCGGTATGCTCTTGTTGAAATCTGCATTGTATGAATGTACAAACATCAGCTGCACATTTGGGTTGCCATCTTTCATGGACAATCTGGCCAAATACTCAGGCGTCCTGTTATCTATGTACTTGCCACCATATTTCACGTTCCAATTGTCCAGGAACTGGCATTTATCCTCAATTGTAAAACTCTCCTCCAGCCGGCCGTACATTCCCTCACAATCATGCCATCCCAACTTGAATAAAGTGTTGGGCCACCTGTCTACAAACCTCTTTGCCAACTCTTTAAGCAAGTCCTTACCGTACAGGTATGGGGTAATTTCAGGGACCTTCCCTTTGGTATCCAGCTTCCCCTGCAGGAACTTTTCAATATCACCCCTGTAGAAATCTCTTCCCGACAATTTAACCCGTTTCACCACTTCACCATTGCGGTACATTTCCACATAATAGACCTTATTTCCCCCTTCATATTGAAAATCTAAAAGATAACTGTCCAAGAGCCTGCTCCTTAGGCTCTCCTTGCGCAATGAATCGGCAAGATACTTCACCTGGTGGGGATTCCATTGCAGCATATCGCTGAATCTCCCCTCATACAGGTTCCGGAAGCAGCTGTCGGGAAGAGTATTGATAGCCTTGCCTACCCCAAACTGCTCCAACCGGGCCTGCTTGTCTTCCTGGTGCACTGCATATTTGCCAAGGATTTCAATAAAGGCATCCTTTTCCCTCCTTTTTGCGAGGGTTATTGAACTGATGTTGTCAATGTCAAGATCCACATCCCCTTCATACATGTTCCAGTCGGAAAAACTGTAATATCTGATTTCACCACTACTGTGGGGATCAAGCACCATGGCCAATTGTATTTTTATGCTGTCAACATTCTGGTTACTCTGCCTGGTTGTACCGTTTCCGGCAAACGCCTTTACCTGCAACAGCAATAAGACTCCGGATAAAAGAAGCAGATTACGCAAATATTTCATTGGACTCATAATTTAAGGGATTGTGTTTATTTGTGGAAAGACAACAATTATGCCACAAATAAACTTTTCTCCCTTTCCGCCGTTATCAATGCAAAGAGGTGCATATTCCCCTCTTTCAAAAAACAGCACTT
>JAFOER010000181.1 GCA_017380095.1 Bacteroidales bacterium | reverse complement strand
GGTGCCCAAGAACTATCTGGATGCAGTTCCTACAGGGGAGCTCACCCTATATAGGGCCAAAGGTGTTGATTTTCCACAGAATCCTGGGTGGTAAATAAAAAAATAGTGCTATCTTTGGTTGGATAGAAAAACTATAACATTATGTTCGCAAAAGAGATATACATTAGCAGACGTGAGCGTCTGATGCAGAAAATGGGTAAAGGCCTTATCCTGCTCCTTGGCAACAGCGAGGCTTCAACCAATTACCCGTCAAATACATATAAGTTCAGACAAGACAGTACATTCCTATACTTCTTTGGCCACAGCGAGCCTGATTTGGCAGCAATCCTGGATCCTGAAACCGGTGACCAGATACTGTTCGGCAACAATGTGGATATGGATGACATCATCTGGATGGGCCCGCAGCCTACAGTTGCAGAGAAAGGTGCAAAAGTGGGCATCTCCCACACCGAGCCTTTCGCGGCTTTGGGCGAGTACCTGAAGAAGGCACAGCAGCAGGGAAGGAAGATCCACTTCTTGCCTCCTTACAGGAACTACAACAAGATTCTGCTTCACTCTTTGCTAGGATTGCCTGTAGCATCATTGAAGGAAGAGGCGTCATTGGAGCTTATCAAGGCTGTAGTTGACTTGAGGATCATAAAGGAGCAGTGCGAGCTTGAGGAGATCCACAAGGCATGCGACATAGGATACCAGATGCACTATACTGCAATGAAAATTGCAAAACTTGGAATGGTAGAGCAGGAGATTGCTGGTGTAATGGAAGGAATTGCACACTCAAAGGGTGCCATGACCTCCTTCCCGACAATCCTTTCACAGAACGGAGAGACACTGCATAACCACTCGCACCACCAGATCCTTACCGACGGACGTCTGATTGTGATTGATGCAGGTGCAGAGAACAATATGAACTACTGTTCAGACTTTACAAGAACTATCCCAAGCAGCGGAAAGTTTACCCAGCAGCAGAAGGATATTTACAATATAGTGGCGGCTGCCAACAACAAGGCACAGCAGATTGCACGTCCGGGCCTTACCTATAAGGAGGTTCACTTGGAGGCATGCCGTGTACTTGCAGCAGGCCTTAAAGAGGTTGGTCTGATGAAAGGGGATGTAGACGAGGCTGTAGCAGCAGGAGCACACGCTTTGTTCATGCCTCATGGACTTGGCCACAATATGGGCCTTGACGTTCACGATATGGAGGACTTGGGCCAGATATATGTAGGATACGATGACGAGGTGCGCCCTTCAACCCAGTTCGGCCTTGCAAGCTTGCGTATGGGAAGAGGCCTGAAACCTGGCCACGTAATCACAGTTGAGCCCGGATGCTACTTCATCCCTGCCCTTATAGACCAGTGGGAGACAGAGGGAACCAACAAGGATTTCATCAACTTTGATGCCCTTAAGGCTTACCGCACATTTGGAGGCATAAGGCTGGAGGATGACATTGTAATCACTGATACCGGATGCAAGATGCTTGGCAGCAAACGCCTTCCAATCACTCCGGAGGAAGTTGAGAAGGAAATGCTGGGATAATCTTCCCTGCAAGATACTGAAGGGGCAGCAATAACGCTGCCTCTTTTTTTGTTTTTTGCCCATTGGGACGACGTCCTAATGGGCACTTTTTATATATTTGTACTATTATGGTACAGTTCAAAAAAGCAGACAGGGATATGATTCCCCTAATTGAGGAGCTGGCGCAGGAAATATTCCCAGCCACCTATGCCCCAATCTTGAGCAGTGAGAGATAGACTACATGATGGAGTGGATGTACTCCAAGGAGAGTCTGGATAAGCAGATGACCGAGGGGCACATATACCATATTGCCCTTTGGGACAACGTCCCAGTGGGCT
>JAFOER010000180.1 GCA_017380095.1 Bacteroidales bacterium | reverse complement strand
GTGTTGGGGCCGTTTCAGGGGCCGTTGGCCTGCACCCGCATAAAAAAGGGGAGGGGAGTTTGCGGAACCGCCTGGAACAGGGCGGAAACAATCATTGTTCCCGACGTGGAGCAGTTTCCCGGACACATTGCCTGCAGCAGCCTTTCCCGCTCGGAAATAGTTGTACCTGTCTTTTCTCCCTGCGGCAATGTGATGGCTGTCCTTGATATAGACAGTGAACATCTGGCAACCTTTGATGTTACAGATAAAGAGTGGCTGGAAAAAATGTTAACTCAAATAAAATTTGCAGATAAATAAAATTGTAGTATATTTGCAATCCCAAACGGGAAGAACGGTTCCTTGGATGAGTGGCTTAGTCAGCGGTCTGCAAAACCGTGTACGGCGGTTCGAATCCGCCAGGAACCTCGCAAAACACCCTTACAGATATCTGTGAGGGTGTTTTTTATTTCATATTGATTTGTTATATTTGTATTCCAGAAAATCAATACACTAAAATATATGGCTAAGAAAATTCTTTTGTTGGGCTCCGGAGAATTGGGAAAGGAGTTCGTTATTGCTGCTAAACGTAAAGGACAGTATGTTGTAGCATGTGATTCTTACGCAAATGCACCTGCAATGCAGGTAGCTGACGAGTGTGAGGTGTTCAGCATGCTTGATGGTGATGCACTTGATGCAGCTGTTGCAAAGCATAAACCGGACATTATTGTCCCTGAGATTGAGGCTATCCGCACAGAGCGCCTTTATGAGTTTGAGAAACAGGGCGTTCAGGTGGTTCCAAGTGCAAAAGCAGTAAACTATACCATGAACCGTCAGGCAATCAGGGATCTTGCAGCAAAAGAGTTGGGCCTAAAGACTGCAAAATATTTCTATGCAAAATCATTGGAGGAGTTGAAGGAGGCTGCCCAGAAAGTAGGTTTCCCTTGTGTTGTGAAACCTTTGATGAGTTCGTCGGGAAAAGGACAGTCTGTTGTGAAGAGTGCAGATGACCTTGAGCATGCATGGACATATGGTTGCGAGGGCAGCCGTGGTGACATTAAGGAGCTGATCATTGAGGAGTTCATTAAGTTTGACAGTGAGATTACACTTCTTACCGTTACCCAGAAGAACGGTCCTACCTTGTTCTGTCCTCCAATCGGCCACGTGCAGATAAGCGGTGACTACAGGGAGAGTTTCCAGCCTGCTCCCGTTAAGCCGGAGCACCTTCTTGAGGCTCAGGAGATGGCAGCAAAGGTTACCGAGGCGCTTACAGGTGCAGGTATCTGGGGTGTTGAGTTCTTCTTGAGCAACGAGAACGGAGTATATTTCTCAGAGCTTTCTCCAAGACCTCACGATACAGGTATGGTTACCCTTGCAGGTACCCAGAACTTGAGCGAGTTTGAGCTCCATTGCCGTGCCGTGCTTGGTTTGCCTATTCCTGAGATTACCCAGGAGCGTTATGGTGCAAGTGCCGTTATCCTTTCAGATATTGCAAGCCAGGAGGCTCCACGCTACCGCGGTGAGGAGGAGGTTTGCAAGGAGACAAACACTTATTTGAGAATTTTTGGCAAACCTACAACCAGAAAGAACCGCAGAATGGGTGTCGTAGTTTGTTATGCCCCTAACGGAAGCGATCTTGATGCTTTGCGTGACAAATGTAAGGCAGCAGCAGCCAAAGTTGAGGTTTATTAGTATATTTGCAGGCGGATTGCATTCATATGCGGTCCGCCATGCAAAAACAGGGGCATTAGCTCATCTGGCTAGAGCGTTAGACTGGCAGTCTAAAGGTGATCGGTTCGAGTCCGATATGCTCCACATTGTTCCAGCACGGGAGGCGGTTGGTATCCCATTATGTGTGGGGATGGTTGTAATGCAAAAAGAGAGTGACCGCAGGTCACTCTCTTTTTACTTTTTAAAATATGTTAATAATAGTGTTTCTTATAGCTGGTCAAAATCAACATCTGAGAAGTTGTTTGCCTTTTCCTCACCCTCGTATACTCTCTCTACTACAGGGCATTTCTCTTTGATAAACTTGATAACCTCCTCAAGTCCCTCGGTGAATTTCTCAAAGTCCTCCTTGTAAAGGAAGATTTTGTGTTTGTCGTAAACAAATCTTCCGTCTTTGTCCACTCTTCTTTTGCTTTCTGTAACTGTCAGGTAGTAGTCGTTACCTTTAGTTGCTTTAACATCAAAGAAATATGTTCTCTTTCCTGCTCTTACTGGTTTAGAGAAAACATCATCACCATTGCGCTCCTGCGCTCCCGCATTATCAAAATCCTCGAAATACATAATTTTTTTAGTGTTATTTTTAAAAAGTTTTACAAATATAAAATAAATTTTGGGCCTAATAACCTATATTTGCAAAATATTTTAAAAAAAAATCTATGCTTAACAGAAGACTAATTAGGGTTAAGGTATTCAAACTGCTTTTTGGAAAAGCAATGCAGGGAAGTGATTCGTTGGACCAGGCAGAAAAGGAGCTTATGCTTTCATGCAGCAAGACTGTGGAATTGTATTGTTTCCTATTGGGATTGCCGGCAGCCCTTAAGGAGGTTGCACAGGCGAGGATTGATGCGGGCAAGATGAAGTTCCGCCCTACACCGCAGGAAGCAAACCCAAATACAAAGTTTGTAGACAACAAATTCATTGGGATACTTGAGAACGATACGGCTTTCCATGCGTTATGCAAGAAGAAAGGTCTGCTTTGGGGAGAGTATGACAGCTTTATAAAGAAACTCTTTGCATCCATCATAACAAAAGAGTATTACAATGCCTATATGGAGAGCCCGGAGCGCTCGCTTAAGGAGGATGCGGAGTTCATAAAGAAGATTTACGAGGAGGAGCTGGAGGACAATGAGGTGTTGGAAGATATTCTTGAGGAGATGAGCCTTTATTGGATGGATGATCTTGCATACACAGTTAATGTGATATTGAAGAATATCCCTGCCATTGCAAAGAAAGGTGTTGTTGATGTACCGCAGACATTCCTCAAGGAGGATGACAGGGAGTATGCTAAGAAGCTCCTCAGCAGGTCTATCCTCAATTATGACGAGTATACCGAACTTGTATCTTCACTGGTTTCAAACTGGGATCTTGAGAGACTTGTGGCAACAGACCTTGCCCTTATTGTAATGGGTGTTACAGAGGCTGTAACTTTTGAGTCAATTCCGTTGAAGGTTACCATCAACGAGTTTGTTGATATCTCAAAATATTACAGTACACCTAACAGCAAGGTGTTTGTAAACGGACTTTTGGACCGCATTTTGCAGCAGATGGTAAAAGACGGCAAGATAGTGAAGAGCGGAAGGGGATTAGTAGAATAAAACAATAATTTAAAATAACAGAAATGAACGCATTGGTAATTTTACAGCAGGCAGCAGCGCCTCAGCAGGGTGGAAATATGAGTTTCCTTATTATGATGGTACTTATTTTTGGTGTGATGTACTTCTTTATGATCCGTCCTCAGCAGAAAAAGCAGAAAGAGATCATGAAATGGAGAGAGTCTATCCAGAAAGGTGACAAAGTGGTAACTGTTGGCGGTATCTACGGTGTTGTAGCGGAGGTAAAACCTGCCTATATCCTTATGGAGGTAGATGCAAACGTTAAAATAAGGGTAGACAAAGGTTCCATTGTAAAGGACGTGACTGATATTCCTGTAAAATAATTCCTGCAGGATGTACGCCCCTTTAAAAGGATATATGAAATTTTTAGGAGGGGGGAGAAACTGGTTGATTCTGGTATTCTCCCTTCTCCTTGCTTTTTTTATGTGGAGTGTGATGAAGCTCTCCCGCAACTACTCCTCATACATGAGGTTCCAGGTTTCTGTAACAACAAACATTGAGGGGAGAAAAGGGAGTGCCGTAGCAGAAGATGTGCTCGTCATAGGGGCAAAATCTACAGGATTCACCATACTCCAGAACAGGAACGACAACGAGATTGCACCTCTTCTTCTGGAGGGGGTTGATGCAAAACTTTTCCACAAGTGTGGCGCAGGAGAGGAATATGCCCTTCTTCCCGACGATATCAGGCAACTTGTGCAGGACGCGCTGGGGAAGGACATAAAGGTGGAGTCCTTTGCAACGGATACCCTTCTGTTCAGGTTCCCGCTGCAGACGAACCGTAAGGTTCCTGTGAGGGTGCGGAGCATGATCAGCTACAGGGAGCAGTATATGCCGTATTCCGATATTGCTGTAAGGCCAGATTCGGTACTTGTATATGGAGATGAAGAGATTATAGGGAAGATAAGTGAGGTGAATACCCGGATGATAAAGGTGAAGGGGGCTTCGGCGCCGGTTACAGGGGTTGCGGAGATCATTCCTGTGGCAGGGGCAAGACTTTCGCATGGAGAGGTATTCTATACGCAGGAGGTGGGCAGGTATGTTGAGCAGAAGGTGAAGGTGCCGGTAAAAATATCGGATATGCCTTCCTATGCCAATGTGGCAATTGTGCCTCAGGAGGTGGAATTGCGCTTGAGACACCCTTTTGGTGTTGCAGCAAAATTTGACATTGCAGATTTTGAAGTGGCTGTGGATTATAACGAGATACTTGTAAAGGATGCCGTAAAGCCAAAGATTGTAAAACAGCCTGAGGGGATTCTCTCTGTAGTTATGGATCCTGTATTTGTGGAATTTGTATTGTAAAGGGTATGAAAACGGCAAGGACATTGGGATGCACTGGCGGCATTGGGAGCGGAAAAAGCTATGTATCAAATATTTTTGCACAGCTGGGATATCCTGTCTATTATTCGGATGACAGGGCCAAGCTCCTTTATGATACGGACAGCGTTCTGCTGCAGCAGATGGTAGGGCTTCTTGGAGAAGATATACTCAGTGACGGCAAGATAAACCGCAAGGTTATGGCATCCAGGATATTTGGAGATGTAGAGCTTTTGAGGAAGGTTGAAAGTTATGTGCATCCGGCGGTGCTGAGGGATTTCCACAATTGGAAGCATGAGCAGGAAATTGAATGTGCACAGAAGGGCCAGAAGCTTGATTTTGTAATGTTTGAGAGTGCAATCCTGCTGGAGAGCCCGCTTGTGGCTTCCTGTGCAGATAAAGTGCTGGTGGTTTCTGCTCCGTACGAACTGAGAATAGAGAGGGTAATGGCCAGGGACGGTGTTGCCCGTGGGCAGGTGGAGGAGAGGATTGCCAGACAATGGAGCGATGCACAGCGGGAAGCTTTGGCAGATTTTATTATATTTGCAGATTCAAAGAGGGCCTTGCTGCCCCAGATTGCAGATGTGATTGAAAAAATGAAAGGAGAAGAGTAATGGGTATAGGAAAATGGATAACAGGAGCGATAGGTTGGGCCCTTGGCGGACCGTTGGGAGGTCTTGTGGGGTATCTTCTTGGCTCGTTGTTTGAAGGGGACAATGCTCCTCAGGGCAATGGCGGTGCCGGGTATGCTTCCGGCGGTGCCTTTACAGCCAATGAGCAGAGGAACAGTTTCCTGGTTTCGTTGCTTGTGCTTTCTGCAGCGGTAATGAAATCGGACGGGAAGGTGCTCAAATCTGAGCTTGAGTATGTAAAGGATTTCATAAGGCGCAGTTTTGGAGAGTATGCCCTGCCGCAGGCTTTGCAGATACTCAAGGCTGCATTGGAGAAGAATATAGATCTGCCGCAGGTTTGTGCGCAGATAAAGCTGTATATGGACCCTCACCAGAGGCTCCAGCTTTTCCACTATCTTGTTGGAATAGCCAATGCCGACGGGCATGTGAGCCAGGTGGAGGTTACGGACCTCAAGAACATTGCACTTTATTTGGGCATTCCTGCCCAGGAGGCGGAGTCCATTCTGGCAATGTTTGGCGGAGCAGATGTGAATTCTGCATACAAGGTTCTTGAAATAGACCCTTCTGCAACCGACGAGGAGGTAAAGAGGGCATACAAGAAGATGGCAATCAAGCATCATCCCGACAAAGTGGAGTCACTTGGAGAGGATGTGAAGAAGGCTGCAGAGGAGAAGTTCAAGGCAATTGCGGCAGCCTACGAGACAATAAGGAAAGAGAGAGGATTTAATTAGAAACAGATATAATTTATTATGAAAACAGATTTGAGAAGAGTGTTGTCAATCAGTGGACAACCAGGTTTGTATCTATACGTATCACAGGCACACCAGGGTGCAATTGTAGAGGCTTTGGCAACAAAGAAGAGAACTTGCTGCCCTATGTCTGCAAGAATGACATCAATGTCCGACATTGCAATATATACAGATGAGGAGGAGATAAAGCTTCAGGAGGTATTTGAGAAAATGCATGCACATCTTGGAGAGAATGACGCTCCATCTGCAAAAAGCAACCCTGAGGTTCTGAAGGCCCTTTTTGAGGAGGTTCTTCCTACCTATGACAGGGACAGGTTCTATGTATCGCACATGAAGAAAGTTGTTGAGTGGTACAATATCCTAAAAAACAACGCATCATTGGATTTTGAGTCTCTTGAGGAGGAAACAGAGGCTTCAGAGGAGGAGTAAACCGGATGCAGGGCACAACATTACAATATTGCAGACCAAAGAAGGTACAGCTCGTGACCTTGGGATGTTCCAAGAACAGGGTTGATTCCGAGCACCTTTTGCGCCAGATGGAGAGCGTAGGGGTTGAGATAGCAGATTCCGGTTTTGAATTGAGTTCAAAAAACAGGATTGATGCGGTAATCCTCAATACCTGCGGCTTCATTAAGGACGCAAAGGAGGAGTCCATTGAGGCCATACTCCAGGCGGTGGAGGCAAAGGAGCTGGGATATGTGAAACAGGTGTTTGTATTCGGATGCCTGTCACAGAGATACAAGGATGACCTTGAAAAGGAGATTCCGGAGGTTGACGGCTTCTTTGGAGCATTTGACTGGGACAGCATCCTCAAGGCTTTGGGAATGGCAAAAGATGATTCCCTGCTCCAGCAGAGGTACCTTACCACTCCGCAGCACTATGCATACCTCAAGATTTCCGAGGGGTGTGACCGTACCTGCTCCTACTGTGCAATTCCGGGAATAAGGGGAAAACACATCTCCGTTCCTATGGAAGAGCTTGTGGAGGAGGCCCGCCATCTTGCCGCAAAAGGAGTGCGTGAACTTATTGTAATTGCCCAGGATACAACCTATTACGGGTTGGATTTGTACAAAAGGCGTGCATTGGGAGATCTTTTGAAGCAGTTGTGTGAAATAGAGGGTATTGAGTGGATAAGAATCCATTACTCATATCCCGACCAGTTTCCCGACGATGTATTGGAGATTATGGCCACCAATCCAAAAATCTGCAAATATATAGATATCCCATTGCAGCATTCGTCCACCAAACTGCTGAAGATGATGCGCCGTTCAATTGACGGACCGCAGACACAGGCAGTATTGGACCGCATAAAGGAGAAGGTGCCAGGAATAGTGGTAAGGACAACATTCATTGTAGGGCACCCCGGAGAGGACAGGAGGGAGTTTGAAAAACTTCTCCGTTTTGTGGAGAGGAACAGGTTCGACAGGCTTGGAGCATTCACATACTCCGAGGAGGAGGGTACCTATGGGGCACTCCATTTTAAGGATACTGTCCGAGAGAGTACAAAACAGGCCCGCTATGAGGAGCTTATGGAGCTTCAGAGCGGCATTTCCCTGGCTTCCAATGAAGCTCGCGTGGGTAATGTGGAGCGTGTCATAGTTGACAGTTTTACCGACGGGGTACTTGTCTGCCGTTCACAGAGCGAGAGCCCGGAGGTGGACGGGGAAATCCTTATAGGAAAGAAAGGTTTGGGAGAATTTGCACCTGAACAATTAATTGGTAAATTTGTAAAAGCAAAAATAGTGGGTGCCAACGAGTATGACTTGTTGGCTGAGCTTGTTGAGGTTGAAAACTAGAGTACTAATAACCTAAATTATATAATTATGAAAATGTTGGAGGGTAAAGTTGCGCTTGTAACCGGTGCGGCCAGAGGTATTGGAAAGGCCATAGCTCTCAAATATGCACAGGAAGGTGCAAATGTGGCATTTACAGATCTTGTAATTGACGAGAATGCAGAAAATACAAAAAAAGAGATTGAGGCTTATGGAGTAAAGGTTTTGGCCATTGCTTCAAATGCGGCTTCTTTTGAGGAGGCTCACGCAACTGTAGAGCAGGTTGTAAAGGAGTTCGGACGCCTTGATATCCTTGTAAACAATGCAGGTATAACCAAAGACGGCCTTATGATGAGGATGTCTGAGGCTCAGTGGGATGCTGTAATTGCAGTTAACCTCAAGTCTGCATTCAACTTTGTACACGCAGTTACCCCTGTAATGATGCGTCAGAGAAGCGGCTCAATCATAAACATGAGCTCTGTTGTAGGTGTACACGGCAACGCCGGCCAGTGCAACTACTCGGCTTCAAAGGCAGGTATGATTGGTCTTGCAAAATCAATTGCACAGGAGTTGGGCTCAAGAGGTGTAAGGGCAAATGCAATTGCTCCGGGCTTCATCATTACCGAGATGACAGCCAAACTTCCTGAGGAGGTACGTGAGAGCTGGAATGCAAAAATTCCTCTACGCCGTGGCGGTACCCCTGAGGATATTGCAAATGTTGCAACATTCCTTGCAAGTGACATGAGCAGCTATGTTACCGGCCAGGTAATATCAGTTTGCGGTGGTATGCAGATGTAATTTTTTGAAGACAAGAAGATAAATATATGACACTTATCAAATCAATTTCCGGAATTAGAGGTACAATCGGTGGCCCTATCGGGGATAACCTTACACCTCTTGACGCAGTCAAATTTACTGCTTCGTATGCAAAATGGCTTGTAGGAAAAAATCCTGGCCGCAAACTTACAGTTGTGTTGGGAAGGGATGCAAGATTGTCGGGAGAAATGGTAAATGACCTTGTGGAGGGAACTTTGCTGGGTTGCGGTGTAAATGTGATAAATGTTGGGTTGTGCACTACTCCTGGCGTTGAGATGGCTGTAGTGGCAAGAAAGGCCGACGGTGGAATTATCCTTACTGCAAGCCACAATCCAAAACAGTGGAATGCCCTCAAGCTTCTTAATGAGAGAGGTGAGTTCCTTAATGCAGAAGAGGGTGCAAAAATCCTTGAGTATGCAGTGAATGAGGAGTTTGACTTTGTTGAGATTGATGAGATTGGTAAAGTTGTAAGCCGTGAGCCTTACGATGTTGAGCATATTGATGCTGTCCTCAACCTTCCTCTTGTAGATGTTGAGCTTGTGAAGAAACAGGGTTACAAGGTTGCTGTTGATGCAGTAGATTCAGTAGGCGGTGTGGTTATTCCTGCCCTTTTGGAGAGAATGGGTGTGGAGGTAGTGAAGCTTTACTGCGAGCCTACAGGAAACTTCTCCCACAATCCTGAGCCTGTTCCTGAAAACCTTACAGAGATCTGCAAGGTTGTTAAGGAGAGCGGTGCAGACCTTGGCGTTATTGTAGACCCTGACGTAGACCGTCTTGCCCTTGTTTGTGAGACAGGTGAACTTTTCGGCGAGGAGTATACACTTGTATCCGTTGCAGATTATGTACTTTCAAATACCCCAGGAAACACAGTTTCAAACTTGAGTTCTTCAAGGGCTTTGAGAGATGTTACAGAGAAGCACGGAATGCAGTACAACGCATCTGCAGTAGGTGAGGTTAACGTTACTACCCTTATGAAGGCTACCAATGCTGTGATTGGCGGTGAGGGTAACGGTGGTGTAATCTACCCTGAGCTTCACTATGGCCGTGATGCCCTTGTAGGTGTTGCATTGTTCCTTACCCACCTGGCAAAGAAAGGCTGCAAGGTAAGCGAGCTTAAGGCACAGTATCCAAGCTACTTCATTTCAAAGAACAAGATTGAGCTTACCCCGGACATCAACGTGGATGAGGTTCTTGTTAAGATGAAGGAGAAATATGCATCTGAGAAGGTAACCGACATTGATGGCGTAAAGATTGATTTCCCTACAGAGTGGGTTCACTTGCGCAAATCAAATACAGAGCCTATTATCCGCATCTACAGCGAGAGCAAGGATGAGGAGAGTGCAAATGCACTGGCTCAGAAAATAGTTGGTGAAATAAAGGAAATCTGCGGTTTGTAGGTGTTACAGTCAAAAATAAAATTCAAACAATCCGGATCAAATCATTTGGCCCGGATTGTTTTTTTATTATGGTATATTTAGGGGAGCAATTATGCTCTGTGAGGTGTTTTCCATGGGTATAAGACCTGTAAACAAGACTGTCATAAGTGTAATGATATCAGAGTGTTAAGAGCGTTTCCTCCATAACAGCCCTACAAATGGAATATTGTAAAGGAAAGGATACTATATTTACATAATATATAAAAGAAATCAGTTGAAGATAATGATAGAACCAATACAGGATACACTTTCTCCAGCATTTGTTTATAGGTACGAAATGGATGCATTAGTCGTAAAGATGGATACACTTGAGACGACCAATAGTATTCTTGTGTGGGCAATTGTCTTTATTATTCTTGTAGCAGGTTCGATATGTTTTTATATTCTCAGATCTGCCAAGATGCGGGTAAAGAATGAACAATTGGCAAATAAATTATTAAGCAAACAGGCCGCTGCAATGCCCAACTTTATAGATAGGGTTAATGCCATTTCCAATAAAAGCATTAAGTTGTCGGAATCAATTTATGATGAGTTCCAAGATGCGATAGACCAAGTAAAGCGGGAACACAAGAATGGGATTGTAGAGATAATGAATGATGAAGAATTCTACAATACCTATCCTTATTTGAAACAGTTGACAATATTGAGCGTTCAGGAAAAGTTTGTGCTATTGTTGACGGAAAACGGTTATTCAAATGCACAGATTGCGCTGTTGTTGGGTGCTAATGCAAATACTGTGAGAACAGTGAGAAATAGGGTAAGATCAAAGATTAAACAATCTGAGATGAGAGATATTTACATGAAGAGATTACGAATTTTTAAAACCGCCCAGTAATGAAGAGAATCCTTATTTTTATTATATTGTTATTCTTGTATATTCCTTCTTTAGCACAGATTAAAAGTGGTCCAAAGTTCGATGGTAAAAATGCAGGAGTATTTCCTATTTGGGTATCCAATAATATAATCTATCCTTTGGATGCATTGGAAAAAGGGGTAGAGGGTCGTGTTGTGATTAATTTTAAAGTATGTGAAGATGGATATGTAAGGGATGTAAAGATTCTTGATGGACTTATGCCATCACTGGATTCTGAAGCTGTTCGCCTGGTTTCATCTTCTCCTAAATGGGAACCTGCAATTATGGATGGTAAAAAGGTGTCAGTCACATATACTATGCCTGTTGTTTTTAGGAATATTAATAAAACAATGAAACCGGCGACATTCAAAGGTGGGGGAATGTCAAATTTTTTGGATTGGGTACTTTCTTCAATAAAATTGCCTCAACAGATTGTAGAAAACAAAATATCAGGAGAAATACAGGTTTCATTTACAATTACGGATAAAGGTAAGATTGAACATCCTTCCATCATTAAAAGTGTTCATCCGTTGTTGGATAATGAGGTTTTAAGAGTGATTTCATCCTCTCCAGTATGGGTCCCGGCAGAGAAAAATGGAAGTCCTGTTCCTGTTACATGTTCTTTGCCATTGCGCTTTTCATGGGATGGAGGTAAACAGTGATTTTGTATAATGTTGTGAATAAATAAGATACATCTGACAACCCCTTTAAACACCAGTTTAAAGGGGTATTTTTATAGTATATGGCAAGGTATATTTGTGATAAAATATAAAGGGTTGTATTATGTATATAAAAAGAGGTATCATTATTCTCATTATTGCTGTGATTGCAGGTTTGAAGGGATATTCACAAGAAATTCTCTCAAATGAAGCATCTTACAGAGTGGAGTATTCATATTATTATAAAAGGGATTCAACCAAGACAGGGTATCTTATGGATACTTATTTCTTGGATATTTGTAAGAGTGGACATTCGTTCTTTTATAGTAGGATTACCCAATATAGGGATTCTGTCAAGCAAGCATCTTTGGCTCAGGGTATGGATGCTTATCAGGCAAGTGAGGTAATACGTTCTTTGCCAAGAGGTCTGGTATGGTATATTGATAAAAGATATGCAGATAGGAAAGTTATGTATTATACACAACTTGTTTGGGATGTATTTAAAGGAATAGGGGAATTGGAACTCCCAAAATGGGAGATTGTGGGCGATACAACTATACTTAACGGATTTACATGTAACAAAGCTATAGGTGTTGCCGGGGGTAGGGAGTGGATTGTGTGGTATGCTCCAGATATTCAGTTAAATGAAGGACCTTGGTTGCTATGGGGACTACCAGGTTTGATTCTTAAAGCTGAGGATTCTACAGGGTGTTTCAAGTTTATTTGTGACAATGTGGGAGAATTGGCACCTCCGTATTATGTTCTCTTGTCGGGAGATTACAATAATACACGTTCAATGGATTTGGCTGGGGCAGTTAGGGCGGAAACAATGTATGAACTGGATCCCAAGAAGTTTATGTCTGTCTATGGTTTTGGAGAAATGCAAGGGCCACCAATTCCCAAAAGGTACTATATACCTCTGTATCTTGTAAAATAAATGGCTGAATATGAAAAGAGTACTTTTATCATTGATGTGTACCCTTTTCTGTCTCTCTGTATTTGCGCAGATAAGGGTTAGCGGCAGGATTGCGGATGCTGCCGGGAATCCTTTGCCGGGAGCAACTGTTACAGTCTATGATAATGACAGGATTGTCTCCTATACAATAGCACAAGGTGACGGGCACTATGAGTTGAAAACAACAAAGGGGGTGACTTCTCTTGATTATTATCTTATGGGTTACAGGAGGGTGACCTTAAGGGTGGATATGAAGGGGGCATCAACCCTTGTAAAGGATGTAATATTGGAGGAGAGCAATTTCCAACTTCCGTCAATTACAGTTAAACCTGTGGCGGTTAAGGTTGCCGGAGATACCGTAACCTATGATGCCACTGCATTTGTGAGAAAGGAGGACAATACCTTGCAGGAGGTGCTCAACCGCCTTCCACATGTGAGTGTTGCATCAACAGGGCAGGTTAAGGTTCAGGGTGTAAACGTGAACAAGGTTTATATTGAGGATATGGATCTGTTGGGAGCGCGCTATGGACTGGCCATAAAGAATATCCGTCCTGCAGATATTTCTGCGGTTAGTGTGTACTATGAGCACCAACCCATAAAGGCGCTGGAGGGAATTGAAAAGAGCAATCAGGCAGCACTCAATATCAAACTTAAGGAAAAAGCCAAAAACAGGTGGGTGTGGACTTTGGGTGCCCTTGCCGGCATTCCCTCTTTATATCAGGGGAAAGCCAGTGCAATGAATTTTGGAAGCGGCCGCCAGACAATGGCAATTGCCAAGACAGACAATTCCGGAGAAGATATCATAACTGAGACCAGAATGCAGAATCTGAAACCGGGAGGGTACAAACTTTCAGATTTGCAGGGAGGGGGAATGGATGACCTGTTTTCTACCGGTGCTGTAATGCTCCCTGTGCCTCAAAATTATTACTATAACAACAGGTCCAATGCTTTATCTGTAAATAACCTCAACAAACTCTCCCAAAATGCAACATTGAAGGAAAATGTGGTGCTTTTTACAGATATAAGGAGGGATGATGTCTTTACTCAGAGTGTTGTCATGCCCGGTGACCAGCCTGCAATTGTAATATCGGACAGTATGATGCGCAAGCGTACAGACAAGCAGTTGGAGGCAGAGTTGACATATACTTCAAATTCCAGGGAACGGTATCTGGAAAATGTCTTTTCCGTAAAGGCTCATTTCAATGAGGCCGGTGCGGTGAGAAGCAGTTCGTCGGGAGGATATGTACAGGATTATTCATTGCCCAAATTCATTTTTGAGGATAAACTTTCAGTTGTCGGGAAGAGGGGAGGGAAGGTGAGAAAATTTAATGCAGATATGCATTATTCCCGACAGAACCAGAGTATGGAGGTTGTTTCAGACAACATAAGTTCCCTTTTTGGAACGGACTGGGTTGTGCAGGAATTCCATACAGATAATCTGAGGGGTAATTTATACACTTCTGTTGTACGCAAGGTGGGGAAAGGGTCGTTTAAATTTACTCCGGGCCTTAAAGCAGAGTACAACAGTTATGAATCAGAGGTTTTGCCCCAGGCAGACTCCATGTACAATAATCTGCATCTGTTTTCATTTCAGCCTTACGCAGATTTTTCATACTATATGAAGTACAGAGGAATGAAGATTGATATTGCTGTTCCTTTGGCTTTGAGGGGGGATTTTATTGGAGATGGTGCAAAGATGCATTTTATGTATTCGCCGGCAGTTTCACTGGAGCATCAGCTGTCCAATACACTTACGTTAAGAACTGGCGCCAATATAGGCAATAAGGTTGGAGGTGTGGGGACTATGGGGAAAGGTTTCATCTATACAGGATACAGGAATCTATACAGGTATGATGCGGTGCCGGAGAGCGTTTCACAGAATTACAGCTTGATGTTGTCGCACAGCAATTTCCGCAGAATGCTCTTTACTTCTGTAAATGTAAATTATGGTGAATATTATTCTTCAGTAGCTCAAGATGAACTTTATCTGCAGGATTATACTCTTGTAACATATATTGATGAGGGGGTAGGGAACAGAAATCTTTCTGTCAGGGGCAGTGTGAAAAAACTCTTTGGAAATGTGTTTTCGTTCCGTTGCGGTTTTGAGTATTCACGGAACTGGCAGGAACAGTATCTTCAGGGGGAGTTCTACAGGTATGGAACGGAGGGGCTGAAAGGGGAGGCAGATATGGAATTTACTCCCGACGATAAATTTTCTCTTGTCTGCTCCGGATCCTATTCCCACAGTCTGTTCAAATCGGCATCATCGCGGGGGATAGACCACGCAACTGCAAAGATTACAGCCAACTGGTATCCTGTACGCAAGCTTTTGTTGAAAGGGGAGATGTACAATTATTGGCAGAAGTCCAATGACAGCAGATACAAAGACATTTCCTTGCCGTTCCTGGATTTCAGGATGGAGTATGAATTGGGGAAGAAAACCAGACTGTATGCAGTTCTGAGGAACGTGCTTGATACAAAAGAGTACAATTATACTTATTTCAGCGGGGCCTCTACCATCAGCAGGATAACAAAACTAAGAGGTGCGGAATATCTTATAGGGTTGAATGTATCCCTATAAGATATTCAGGCTCTGCTCCTTTATTTTTTCCAGTTCGTCCTTCATGCGTACTACCCATTTCTGGATATCGGCATGGTTGGCCTTTGAGCCCATGGTGTTTATCTCGCGGCCCATCTCCTGTGCAATGAAACCGAGTTTCTTGCCCGGATACGGCTCTGAGTTGATGGTTTCCATGAAGTATTTGCAGTGCTGGCGAAGGCGTACTTTCTCCTCGTTTATGTCCAGTTTCTCCACATAGAATACAATCTCCTGCTCAAGGCGGTTGGCATCTGGGGTGATTCCAAGCTCATCTATGCGGGCCTTGATGCGCTCTTTCACAGCCTCAACGCGGCTTGCCTCAAATTTTTCAACCTCTGCTACGAATGATTCAATCAAGGCAACCCTTGAGGTAACATCGTTGTAGAGGATTTCTCCCTCTTTTGCACGGAAATCATTGAGTGCTGCCACTGCGCTGTGGATTGCCTCTTCAAGTGAGTTCCAGGTCTCCTCGGTAATCTCCTCCTTTTTGGTTTCAATGATGTCGGGAAGACGGAGGATTGTCTGGAGGATGGCGTCGTTGCTGAACTGTGTGCCAAGTGCATTTATCTGCTCAAGGTAGCCGTTGAAGATATCTTTGTTTATCTGTTTTGCCTTCTCGGCAGCATTCTGCTCAAAGTTGGCAAAAAGGTCTATGTTGCCCCTCTGCAGTTCCTTTGCTATGTACTGCCTCACTTCCATCTCCTTTTCACGGGGGATAACTGAGGTCTTTATGCTTATGTCGGCATTTTTGCCGTTGAGTGAGCGTATCTCTATTGTCATTTTGCCACTGGGAAGGAGACATTCTGCCTTTCCGTAGCCTGTCATTGATTTTATCATCGTAATCTTATTTTCTGCAAATGTAAGGATATTTTACTATATTTGCTTGTTAAATTTTTGAACAATGGAAGAAGTTAAAAATGAGGTGACGCAGGAGCGTCAGTTGAACTTTATTGAAGAGATTGTTGAGAACGATTTGGCAACCGGAAAACACGAGAGCATTCTAACCCGTTTCCCGCCGGAGCCAAACGGTTATTTGCATATAGGTCACGCAAAGAGTATCTGCCTTAACTTTGGTCTTGCCAAGAAATACGGCGGAAAGACAAACATCCGTTTCGACGATACCAACCCTACCAAAGAGGATGTTGAGTATGTGGATTCAATCAAGCAGGATGTGAAATGGCTTGGCTTTGAGTGGGCCAACGAGTTTTATGCTTCAGATTATTTTGAGCAGCTTTATGTTTGGGCACAGGAGCTTATCAAAAAGGGTCTTGCATATGTAGATGACCAGAGCCAGGAGGAGATCAGGGCTACCCGCGGTACCGTTAACCAGCCGGGTATCAACAGCCCTTACAGGGACCGTAGCGTTGAGGAGAACTTGAGGCTGTTTGAGGAGATGCGCCAGGGCAAATACAAGGAGGGAGAGAAGGTGTTGCGTGCAAAGATTGATATGGCACATCCTAACATGATGTTCAGGGACCCTCTTATGTACAGAATCAACTATTCACACCACCATAGGACAGGTGACAAGTGGTGCATCTACCCAATGTACGACTATGCTCACGGACAGAGTGATTCAATTGAGGGCATTACACACTCAATCTGTACACTTGAGTTTGACGTGCACCGTCCTTTGTACGACTGGTTCATTGAGAAACTTGAGATTTTCCCTTCTCACCAGTACGAGTTTGCCCGCTTGAACCTTACATACACTGTAATGAGCAAGCGCAAGCTTCTTGAACTTGTGAAGAACAACTACGTACGCGGCTGGGATGACCCTCGTATGCCAACCATCTGCGGTATCCGCCGTAGAGGTTATACCCCTGAGAGTATCCGTCTGTTTGCAGAGAAAGTGGGTGTTGCAAAACGTGACAACACAATTGACCTTTCATTGCTTGAGTGGTGCGTAAGGGAGGATTTGAACAAGCGTTCAAACAGATATATGACAGTGCTTGATCCTATAAAACTTGTCATCACCAACTGGGAGGACGGCAAAGTTGAGGAGTTCCAGGCACCTCTTAACCCTGCTGATCCCGACGGTCCAAAACGTACAGTGAAGTTTGCAAAGGAACTTTACATTGAGCGTGATGACTTTATGGAGGAGCCTCCTAAAAAATATTTCCGCTTGAAACCGGGTGGAGAGGTTCGTATGAAATACACCTACATCATCAAATGTGAGGAGGTAGTAAAGGATGAGAACGGCAATATTGTTGAGATCCGCTGTACATACGACCCTACCTCAAAACCAGGTGCCGGAGAGTGGCGTTCAGTTAAAGGTACTATCCACTGGGTAGCTTGCTCAGAAGCTAAAGAGGTGGAGGTAAGACTTGTTGACCGTCTGTTTACAGAGCCTTTCATGGATGCAATTCCAGAGGGTACAGACTACAAGGATTACCTGAACCCTGATTCAATGAATATTATCACCGGTTATGCAGAGCCTGCATTGCTTGAGGACAACAGTGGCATTGCAGTTCAGTTTGAGCGTCTCGGTTACTTTGTAAAAGACCAGGATTCAACTCCAGAGAAATTTGTCTTCAACAAGACAACCGGATTGAAGGATACTTTCAAGAAATAATTTCTCCCCGACAGATATATTCCCCGCTGCAGAAATTGCTGAAGCGGGGAATTTTTTGTATATTAGCAAGAAAATAGGAGGATAAGTTATGAAATATATAGGAGCACATGTAAGTGCAAGTGGCGGTGTCTTTAATGCGCCGGTTAATGCACATGAGATAGGGGCTACAGCTTTTGCCCTTTTTACCAAGAACCAGAAACAGTGGGTGGCAAAGCCCCTTACAGATGAGGAGATAGGAAAATTCAAGGACAATTGTGCAAAGTACGGCTATACGGCAGCACAGATTCTTCCGCACGACAGTTATCTCATAAATTTGGGAAGTCCGCGTGAGGAGGGGCTGCAGAAATCGCGTGCCGCATTCATTGACGAGATGCGCCGTTGTGAACAGTTGGGGCTGGACAGGCTGAATTTCCATCCGGGCAGCCACCTGAAGGAGATATCTGTAGATGAATGCCTTGCTACCATAGCACATTCAATCAACTTGGCGTTGGACAAGACACAGGGTGTTACTGCTGTGATTGAGAATACTGCCGGCCAGGGGAGCAACCTCGGTTATACTTTTGAGCAGATTGCCCAGATCATTGAGCAGGTAGAGGACAAGAGCCGCGTAGGTGTATGTATTGATACCTGCCACAGTTTTGCTGCAGGTTATGACCTTTCTACAGAGTTGGGCTTTACCCAGGTGTTTGAGCATTTTGAGAATGTTATAGGATTCAAATATTTGAGGGGAATGCACCTTAATGATGCTACAAAACCCCTTGCCAGCAAGGTTGACCGCCACAGTACATTGGGCAACGGCGTTCTTGGAATGGTTCCTTTCCAGATGATAATGAAGGATTCCCGCTTTGACGGCATTCCGCTTATTCTGGAGACTCCGGATCCCGATATCTGGGCGCAGGAACTGGATACACTCAGAAGTTTCCAGCAATAAATGTATGCCGGGCGGGAAAACACCACGTTTCCCGCCCGGATTGTATCAAAACCAGTGGTGGAATCAGCTGATCTGGGAGTAGTCTGTCGGGAGGTTGCCGTTTTTTTTGAGGACAGAAAGTTGGGTGCGTAGGAGTGCATTTGAAGGGTGCTCCAACAGAGGGTCTGCCTCCAGCACTGCAAGTGCAAGCTGGCGGGCATCTTCCAGAATCTGTGAATCTTTTGCAAGGTTGGAGATATGGAGGTCCATTGCAAGGCCGCTCTGGCTTGTCCCTTCAAGGTCTCCGGGGCCGCGCATACGCAGGTCCGCTTCCGCAAGTTCAAAGCCGTCTGAGGTCTGGCACATGAGTTCTATCCTCTGGCGGCTCTCTTTGCTCATCTTGTAGCCGGTCATAAGGATACAGTATGACTTTTCCGAACCTCGGCCCACACGGCCGCGCAGCTGGTGCAGCTGGCTCAATCCAAAACGCTCGGCACTTTCAATGATCATTACAGAAGCATTGGGTACATTTACGCCAACCTCAATTACGGATGTGGCAACAAGAATGTGGGCACGGCCGCTGGCAAAAAGGTCCATATCGTGCTGCTTGTCCTCGTTTTTCTGTTTTCCGTGAACAACTGCCGTAATGTATTCCGGGGCAGGGAATTCCTGGATAATGGCCTCGTATCCCTCCTGCAGGTTCTTGTAGTCCATCTTCTCGCTCTCCTTTATTAGCGGATACACTACAAATATCTGTCTTCCGGCCTTTATCTGCTCTTTCATGAAGGCAAATATCCTTCCCCTCTGGGTTTCGGTAGCGTGAAGTGTCTGTACAGGTTTTCTCCCAGGAGGAAGCTCGTCCAGAACAGAAACGTCAAGATCTCCGTAAAGGGTCATTGCAAGGGTGCGTGGGATAGGGGTTGCTGTCATTACAAGGATGTGCGGGGCAATTGCCGATTTTTCCCACAATCGGGAGCGTTGTTCCACACCAAACCGGTGCTGCTCGTCAATTACAGCCAGTCCAAGATTTTTGAATACCACAACATCCTCTATAAGTGCGTGGGTTCCCACAAGTATCTTTATTTCGCCCGATGCAAGTGCAGGGAGCAGCTCTTTCCTCTCCTTTGCTTTGGTGCTGCCGGTAAGGAGTGCCACGGAAACCCCTGTAGGGGCAAGCAACTCTGATATCCCTTTATAGTGCTGCTGTGCAAGTACCTCGGTAGGGGCCATGATGCAGGCCTGGTATCCGTTGTCAACGGCCAGTAGCGAGCAGAGCACTGCAACCAGGGTCTTGCCGCTTCCCACATCTCCCTGCAGCAGACGGTTCATCTGCTTTCCGCTTTTCATGTCTGAATGCATCTCCTTTATCACCCTTTTCTGGGCCCCTGTAAGCGGGTATGGCAAAGATGAGTAGCATTTGTTGAACCCGTCGCCCACCTTAGGCATGCGGATGCCTCCGTCATTGCGCATACGGATGCTCTTCTGCTTTAGAAGTCCCAGCTGCAGGTAGAAAAGTTCCTCATATTTCAGACGCAGCTGTGCCCTGGCAAGTGTGGCATTGTCTGTGGGAAAGTGTATGTTTTTCAATGCATCCTTAAGGGAGCACAAATTCTTCTTCTGCAGGAGGTACTGCGGCAAGCTTTCGGGAATGGAATCCAGATACTTCTCCAGAATGGTCAACTGGAATTTGGATATCTGCTTGTTTCCTATGCCGCTGTTCTTTATCTTTTCCGTGCTGGAGTAGACACCCATCATGGAACTCCCTCCGTAGAGGATTTCATCTGTGGGGAGGTTTATCTCCGGGTGCACCATATTTATGATGCCGTTGAATTCACTTGGCTTCCCGAAGGCAATGTACTCCTGCCCAACCTTCAACTTCTCCTGTATCCATTTTATCCCCTTGAAGAACACCAGATCCATCCTTCCGGTAGGGTCCTGAAGTGTGGCCACAAACCTTTTGCTGCGCGGGGAATCTCCTGCGGTAGAACAGCTTACAATCTTTCCCCTTACCTGTATGTAGGCCATGGTGGGTTCCAGCTCCCGTATGGTGTAAACCTTGCTGCGGTCTATGTAGCGGAAAGGGAAGAAATGGAGCATATCCCTGAACGTGAAAATCCCCAGCTCCTTCTCCAGAAGCTCGGCCCTCTTTGGCCCTATGCCTGGGAGGTATTTTATTTCAGTATCAAGGATAGATGCCATAAGGCAAAGATACTAAAAATAAATATGTGAAATTTTTATTTTTTTAGTATCTTGCAAAGTTTTAAACAGAATTCATATGACACGCAAGATAGTTATTGGAATAACACAGGGAGATACCAACGGTATAGGATATGAGGTGATAATCAAGGCATTGTCAGATGCCAGGATTCTTGAGATCTGTACCCCTGTTGTTTACGGCTCTTCAAAGGCTTTTGGCCTTTACAGAAAAGATATACCTGAAACTGAGAATATTAACACAAATGTAATTTCATCTGCAAAGGATGCCCATCCAAAAAGGGTGAACATTGTAAATTGTGTTCCCGACAATCTGCAGATTGAGCCGGGCCAGTGTACAAATGACGGTGCAAAGGCGGCAATCATTGCCCTTGAGAAGGCTGTGGAGGAGATTAAGGCGGGCCACCTTGATGCCATTGTTACCGCACCGTTCAACAAGAGGTCTGTGAATGAGGAGACATTCAAATATGCAGGACATACCGAGTATCTTATAAATGAGTTTGAGGCCAAGGATGGTCTAATGTTCCTTTGCTCAGACCAGATGAGGGTAGGTGTTGCAACAGGCCACATTGCCCTTTCAAAGGTATCGCAGGCCCTCAGTCCTGAGCTTATAGTAAGCAAACTGAGGATAATGAACGACTCTCTCCTCAAGGATTTCAATATTGTAAAGCCAAAACTTGCAGTACTTGGCCTCAATCCCCACTCGGGTGACAAGGGGCTTATGGGCGACGAGGAACTGAATATAATAGGCCCTGCAATAAAAATGGCCAACGAGGAAGGAATCATGGCCTTTGGACCTTATCCTCCCGACGGTTTCTTCAGCGTGAACATGCAGTACAAGTTTGATGCGGTACTTGCAATGTACCACGACCAGGGGCTCATTCCGTTCAAGTCACTTGCATTTGACAGCGGAGTGAACTTTACTGCAGGCCTTCCTGTAGTAAGGACATCTCCTGACCATGGAACCGCATTTGACCTCGCAGGTGAGAACAAGGCCAATCCACAATCCATGATAAGCTCAATCTATCTTGCAATTGATGTGGTAAGGAACAGGGAAAGATATGCGCAGATGCATGCCAATCCATTGAAGGTAAAGGAGTTTGAGACCCAGCAGAAGGAGAGGCCGGGCAAACCGTTCATAGCGTAGCGGCCGTTGCGGATGGAGCCTATCAATCTATATACAGACGGATCATCGAGAGGAAACCCCGGCCCCGGAGGCTACGGGGTTGTCCTTTCCTGTGGCCCTCACCGCAAGGAACTCAACGGCGGGTTCAGGTGTACAACCAACAACCGTATGGAACTGTTGGCTGTAATAATTGGACTGGAGGCCATAAAGAGGCCAAATGCCCAGGTAAACATCTATTCAGATTCTTCATACGTTGTAAAGGCCATAAATGAAGGGTGGCTCTCCAACTGGCTTAAAAAGGGGTTGCACAAACAGAAGAATGCAGATCTTTGGGAACGTTTCCTGACAATATCGCGCAAGCACCAGCTCCGTTTTTTCTGGATTAAGGGGCATGCCGGACATCCCGAAAATGAGCGCTGCGACCAGCTGGCGGTAGCAGCTGCAACATCTCCAGACCTTCCTGCAGATACAGGTTTTGAGGCCGGAGAGGGAACTTTATCAATTTTTTAGAAAATTTTTTATTCCAAATTAAACTTTTTTTGGTTTCTGGAGTCAAATAAGAGAATCCGTAGGAATATGTGGAATTCGCAATATGGACGTTGAAGGTGTACGGACATATTGTTCAAAGGGGTTTGATTTTTCCACATGTTTGGATTCATCTGAATTTATGTGTTTTCCTCTCTGAGGAAACGGCCGGCAGCCTCAGTGCTGCCGGCTTTGTTTTTTACAAAAATTGGGTTATATTTGTACTTTGTACAAACCTGAATATCATGATTACATTTTTTGAGAATGAAAATCTGAGATATGCCATGATAGGAAGCGGCAGCTGGGCTACTGCTTTGGTGAAATTGCTGCTCAACCATCAGCAGAGCATATCGTGGTTCATGCGAAATCAAAAGAATATTGACAACATAAGGGAGAACCACCACAGCCGCTCTTATCTGCAGTCGGTACTGCTGGACCCTACCAGATTGAACATGAGCACAGACATCAATGAGGTAATAGAGAGTGCGGATGTGCTTGTATTTGCTGTCCCTTCTGCGTACTTCATGGGTGTGATGCAGAATTTTACAGGTTCCCTTGAAAACAAGTTCATAATATCTGCAATCAAAGGCTTTGTAGCTGAGAACAACCTTACAATAGCCGAATATTTCAATCAGGTGCACGGTGTACCATTTGACAGGATTGGAATCATAAGCGGTCCTTGCCATGCAGAGGAGGCAATAGCAGCAGCATTTTCAGCAGCTAGGGCCGCGCCTTCAGCCCAAGCGGTACGCTCTTCAGCAGTAATATGCTTGTCGGTATTGGCCATATGGTCAGCTACATCCTGAGCTAGGAAGCCAGCATCGGCATAAGAACC
>JAFOER010000179.1 GCA_017380095.1 Bacteroidales bacterium | reverse complement strand
TGTGGCCACCTTCAATTATTATAGGGAAGAATTACTCTTGATTTGAATCCCACCATACGTTGATAGTCCAAGCGTCGTCAGCCTGGTTCCACTGAGCAAGGCTCATGTTAGCACCTGGAACCTGGTGTCCGATCTCCTGAAGATTTGCAGCGTTGTAGTTGAACTCGTGTGAGCACTGTCTCCAACGACGGAAGTCTTTACCTGCAGGGATACCTTTAAGAGCAGTTGCATTTACATCATGCAATGCAGGGATACCCCAACCGAAGAACAACTCAGGGTTGAAGTCATATCTTCTCATATCGTTCCAGATCTCAACTGAGAAGTTAAGAGCGATACGTTTCTGAGTAAGGATGTGACCTAGAGTTAGATCTGCAGCTGAACCGATACCGTTAGCAAGGAAGTTGTCAATGTCAGCCTGCTCCATTGGAGTGAATGAAGGACATGCTTTAAGACCTGCATCCTCGTTGCACCACAAGTTAAGTTTGATGTTCATCTGCTCCATGCTTGATTTGATACCCTCTTTGTAAGCAGCGAATGCACCGTTCTTGTCACCAGAGTTGAATAGAACCTCAGCTTTGATCAAGCAAGCCTCAGCATATGTACCAAGGTAAGTAGGAGATGAAACGCGAGTGTAGTAAGTACCAGACTCAGCAGCTGTAAGAACATCCTCACCTGCAGCACCTGTAAGAACGTTGGATCTTCTGTACAATATGTCTCTGTTTGCAGCATAACCTTTAGATGAAGAAGTAGCCTCAACATAAACTGTGTCACCAAGACGCTCAGGAAGATCTGTGTCAACGTACCATTTCTTGTCAGCAGAGTAAGATGCTCTGATAGGACCGTTAACCAAGCTTGGAGAAGCCTGTGAAACCATGTCAACACCTAGAGTACGTCTCCAACCATCTTTAAGTTTGTACTCACCCTCAGCAGCGTTTGGAGAGTATGCCCAAGGAAGGATCTTGTCTGCACGTGGGTCCTCAACACCGTAACCGCCAAAGTTTGTAAGGTTGTCATACAACATTTTGGTAGCCATGTAACCAGAGTTCATACCTGATACAGAGTATAGAGGTGAGTAGTCAACTGGCTCATCCCAACCTAGAACGTCATGAGTTGTACCGTTGTCGTCAGTGTGGTTGATGATAGCGTTGTCTGCATTGCTCTGAGGACCTTTTGCAAGTGCGTCAAGGATAGCCTGAGTGTCATATTTGCCGTCAAGGTAGCTACCTGCACCTTTCTTGATAAGCTTGTTGATCCAACGTGCTTTAAGAAGGTTACCGAATTTGATCCATTTCTGAACGTTACCGCCACACCACCAGTCACCTACTGAAAGTGCTGGAAGAGCAGGGTTCTGAGATTTTGACAATAGCTCAAGACCCTCATCCAAAGCTTTAAGACAGCCAAGGTAGATGGTTTTACCGTTGTCGTATGAAGGGGTTGCATCCTCACCAAGAGCCTCAGTGAAAGGCATCTCACCGTGAAGGTCGGTCATTAGCATGAAACCGTATGCATAGATAACTCTTGCAACACCTGCATAATGCCATGCCTCGTCAGCCATGGCTTTCTCATACATATCCTCAATGTTACAAGCAGCACCTACAAACCACCACTGGTAAGCGGTAGTTACAGCACTCTGCTGTGGATTCCAGTAAGACATATGCCAATATGTACTACCGTTGTAGTTACGTGTCCAGTCACCCATTGACATGGTTGAACGCCAAGCGGCAAACTGAGTACCACTGTTGGTATAGAACTCAATATGTGCCAAACGGTTCTCGTATGTAGCACTTGCTGATGATGGGTTCTCAGGGTCGGTATTAACATCCAGCCAACTGTCGCAAGATGTCAACGCTAGAGCCATCATGCAAATACCGCACAATATAATTGATTTAAGTAATTTCATAATATCTCAATAATATTTAGTTATACAGTCTTTTTTAGAATGTCAAGTTAAGACCAAATGTCATACCTGAAGTTGCTGGAATACCGCAGTAGTCGAAACCAACTGAAGATGAACCACCAACACCAGCACCTGCAGCAGCAGCCTCAGGGTCACCGTTGTAGTTTGTGAACAACAATAGGTTGTTTGCAGAAACTGAAACGTTAGCAGCCTTGATAATGCCAGTTTTCTTCAAGAATGATTTAGGTACGTTGTATGAAACTGAAAGTGAACGCAATCTTAGAACGTTAACGTCTGTGATGTAGTTCATAGTCTCATTCATGTAAGCACCTGTGTAGTAGTTCTTGATGATATTGTAACCGCTGGTCATCTTACCGCTGAACATGTAAGTCTTGTCAGCCTCCCAAGTGTTGGTTACAGCATTGCCGTTAGCATCAACACCTGAAACTGTAAGTGATTTGTTACGGATGTCGCCAGAGAATTTGCTTGTACCTGCAGCGTCCATAGCATACTGGGTACCGTTAACAACGTCACCACCTACGCGGAACTCCCACAACATGTTGAATGAGAAACCTTTCCAGGTAACAGTGTTGTTGAAACCACCGGTGAATGTAGACTCACGGTTACCGATCTCCTCCAATGCAGTTGTGTAGGTAGGCATGCCGTTACCGTCAAGGATAACGTTACCTTTGTCATCTCTGTTCCATTTTGTACCTGCGATAGCCATGAATTTACCGCCGTTGAATGAAGCAGCCTGTGCACCTGCATACTGTACATCTGTCAAGTACATAACGTTCAAACCCTCAGGAAGACCGTCCAAAGTACCGCGGTTACCTGCCAAGTTCAAGCTCATGTCCCAAGTAAGGTTCTTGGTCTCAACAGGAGTACCTGAAATCTGTACCTCCATACCTTTGTTATATACGTTACCTGCGTTGATTGAACAGAAGATATAACCGGTTGACTGAGGACCACGAGGGCTTAGGATCTGGTTGTATGAGTCGTTTGTATAGTAAGCGTAGTCAAAACGTAGTCTGTTTTTGAAGAATGCCAACTCGATACCCAACTCAGTAGATTTTGTCATCTCTGGTTTCAAGTAAGGGTTACCACGCTCCCAGCTGTTACCAACACCTACTGCACCACCAAGATAAGTACCTACTGGCCATAGAGCAGTGTTTGTCTCGTATGCGCCTGTATCTTTACCTACCTTAGCCCATGATGCACGGATTTTACCGAATGTCAAGAAGCTGTCATTGTCAATGATACCTGCTTTCAAAAGAGGCTCAGTGAATACGAATGATCCACTTACTGATGGATAGAAGTATGAGCGGTTCTCTTTAGGAAGGGTAGAAGTCCAGTCGTTACGGCCAGTTACGGTCAAGAACGCTGTATTGTTCCAAGATGCTCTGAACTCACCGAATACACCTGCAAGTCTCTTCTGTGAACCACCGTGTGAGAAATCTTTATTGTTGTCAGTTGCGTTTGCGTATGAGAAGAAGTTAGGAACTGAGAAGTTGTAAGCCATCATTGACTGACGGTCAGTCTTTGTATCCTCAATTGAAGCACCCAACATCAAGTTGAAATCAAACTTGCCGAACTGTTTGTTCATGTTGGACATGAAGTTGTGAGAAAGGTAAGTAAATCTCAAAGTGTTGTCTGACATCATACCGTTCTGCCATACATCCTTGATTGCACCACCTGGAGCAATTCTGTTTGAGTTGGTCTGAGTATAAGTATCCAAACCGATGCTGTATGATAGGAACCACCATTTTGCAACGTCAGCTTTAACTTTTACTGAACCTGTCCAACGCTCGGTGTCATCAAACATCTTGTTCTTGTTGATGATCCAGTAAGGGTTGTCTTTCTCATCCCATGGATCCAATCTGTCACCGAACATCTGATAACGTGAACCGTCCTCGTTCATGTAGTGTTTCATGTCATCAAATGGAGACCATGTGTAAACTGCGTTCAAAGCACCTGTACCTGATGAGTTGTAAAGACCTGCAGCGGTAAGGGTTCTGTCGGTATGAGCCTGTGAGTAAGCAACATTAGAGTTGAAAGTGAAGATACCTACTTTCTGCTCGCCGTTGAAACGTACAGTGTATTTTCTGTAACCGGTCTGAGGAACAACACCTGCCTGGTCGTAGTATGAACCTGATAGGTAATATTTGCTGTTCTCTGTACCACCTGCGATGCTTACACTCTCGTCAAATACATAACCGCCCTGGAAGAAGTCCTCCATGTTGTTGTAAGTTTTTGCGGTTGATTTCTGACCCCATGAAGTGTATGCAAAGTCGTTGAAGTTTGTAGATACGTAGTTACCGTCCTTGTCATACTGCTCCTCCATGTAACCTCTGGTGTACTGTTTCTGAACCTCAGGAAGGTTGGTTACCCATGAAGTAGAGAATCTTGAAGCAACGTTAACCTCTACAACGCCTGATTTACCGCTCTTGGTAGTAACAAGGATAACACCGTTTGCTGCGCGTGAACCGTAAAGTGCAGAAGCAGCAGGGCCTTTAAGAACTGACATGCTCTCAATATCCTCAGGGTTAAGGTCCATCAAACGGTTAGAAGAAGTGGTAGCTGATTTCATTGAACCGTCGAATGCTGAGTTACCTACAACTGATGATGAGTTATCGTAAACGATACCGTCAACAACAATTAGAGGCTGGTTGTCTTTACCCTCAGCAGCAGAAGTACCACCACGAAGGATAATCTGAGCACCTGAACCTGCACCACCACCTGCCTGTGTGATGTTTACACCGGCAATCTTACCTGATAGAGAAGAAATAGGGTTGGCAGTCTTGTTCTTCATCAACTCGTCTGATTTGATGTCAGATACTGCATAACCTAGAGATTTTCTCTCCTTTTTGATACCCAAAGCTGTAACCACAACGTCCTCAAGAAGAACAGCGTCCTCCTCCATTGTAACGTTTACTACAGACTTGTTGTTTACTGGAACAACAACCTCTTTCATTCCCATTAGAGAGAATACAAGGTTTGCGTTACTTGGGCAATCAAGAGCGTATTTACCGTCAATGTCGGTAGATGTTCCTGTAGTGGTTCCCTGAACCAATACATAAACACCAATAAGCGGCTGGTTGTTAACGTCAACAACAGTACCGCTTACTTTTACATTCTGTGCCAAAATTGCTCCTGCAGAAAGAATCACAGCAGCAATAGTCATCATTACAAAACGTAATGAGCGACCAAGATTTTTGTGAATGAACATAAAAATAATTTTAGGTTAATAAATTAATTAATGTGGTTTGGTTTTTGTCTATACAATGCGTGGATTTAAGGTGTAGCCACGTTTCTATCATACAAAGTTAAAAAATATATCTGCAATTGTACTCAAAATGTGATTATTTTTACATCACGGCTTATAAATTGTTAAAATTTAGGTATTTTGATTTTACCTCAAGAAACCGTATCTTTGGTTCATAATAAAACTGATGAAATTATGTTTGCAAAAGAGATTTACATGAGCAGACGGGAGCGTCTGATGCAGAAAATAGATAACGGCATCATTTTGCTGCTTGGAAACAGCGAGGCGTCTACAAACTATCCGTCAAACACATACAAGTTCAGACAGGACAGTTCGTTCCTCTATTTCTTTGGCCTTAACGAGCCGGATCTGGCTGCAATTATAGATCCGCAGAGCGGCGACCAGATACTTTTCGGGAATAATGTGGATATGGATGACATCATCTGGATGGGTCCACAGCCTACAATTGCGGAGAAAGGTGAGAAGGTGGGTGTTGCACATACAGAACCTTTCGGGAAGCTGGGAGAATACCTGCAGAAGGCACAGAAGGAGGGGAGAAAAATACATTTTCTTCCGCCATACAGGAACTACAACAAAATATTGCTCCATACCCTTCTGGGCTTGCCTGTAGCATCATTGAAGGAGGCTGCTTCGCTTGAGCTCATAAAGGCTGTGGTTGACTTGAGAATCATTAAGGAGCAGTGCGAGCTTGAGGAGATCCACAAGGCTTGCGACATTGGATACGCAATGCATTTTACCGCAATGAAACTTGCAAAACTGGGAATGGTTGAGCAGGAGCTTGCAGGTGTAATGGAGGGTATAGCCCACTCGCAGGGTGCAATGACCTCCTTCCCGACAATCCTTTCCCAGAACGGTGAAACCCTACACAACCACTCGCACCACCAGATACTTACAGAAGGACGTCTTATTGTAATTGACGCAGGTGCGGAGAACAACATGAACTACTGTTCGGACTTTACACGTACCATCCCAAGCAGCGGCAAGTTCACCCAGCAGCAAAAGGAGATATATAATATAGTTGCGGCAGCAAACAACAAGGCTCAGAGCATTGCACGTCCGGACATTACCTACAAGGAGGTTCATCTTGAGGCCTGCAAGGTGCTTGCTGCAGGGCTTACGGAGCTTGGCCTTATGAAAGGGAATGTGGAGGAGGCTGTAGCGGCAGGCGCACACGCCCTCTTCATGCCTCACGGCCTGGGACATAATATGGGTTTGGATGTGCACGATATGGAGGATCTGGGACAGATTTATGTTGGATACGATGACGAGACCCGTCCGTCAACCCAGTTCGGCCTTGCAAGCTTGCGTATGGGCAGAAGGCTTCATCCGGGGCACGTACTTACAGTAGAGCCTGGCTGTTATTTCATCCCGGCACTCATAGACCAGTGGGAGGCAGAGGGTACATGTAAGGAGTTCATCAACTTTGATGCCCTTAAGGATTACCGTACATTCGGAGGCATAAGGCTTGAGGATGACATTGTAATCACAGACAACGGCTGCAGGATGCTTGGAAGCAAGAGACTTCCAATCACCCCGGAAGATGTGGAGAAAGAGATGCTTGGATAAAAATAAAAATACTAAATTTGAGGGAGCTTAGCAGGCTCCCTCTTTTATTTGGAAATGATGTTATGGTTACAATAAGAAAAGCGGTTTTGGCAGATGCTCCCCTTATAGAACAACTGGCATGGGAGATTTTTCCGGATACATACAAGGATATCCTTTCGCCGGAACAGACAGAATATATGATGGAGTGGATGTATTCCCCTGAGAGCCTCCGCAAGCAGATGGAGGAAGAGGGGCACATATACCATCTTGTTTATGTTGAGGGGGAGGCAGTAGGCTATTTCTCTGTGCAGCAGCAGGGGGAAAGGGTGTGGCATTTGCAGAAAATATATCTGAAACGGCAGATGCAGGGAAAATCTGTCGGGAAGAAAATGTTTATGGCGGCGGTGGAGTATATCCGTGCAAATTCGCTGCTCCCGTGCACAATGGAGCTGAATGTGAACCGCAATAACCCGGCTGTGGCCTTCTATGAAAAAATGGGGATGCACAAGGCTTCCAGTGGCGATTTCCCTATTGGCAACGGATATTTTATGAATGATTATATAATGGAAATGGAGATAATATGAAAAAACTTTTGTTATTTGTTCTGGCTGCCTTTGCAGTGCAGCTTGGTGCCCAGGATCTTGGGCACTACAAAAAGATCATAAAAGAATTGAGTTCTGAGAAATATCAGGGCAGGGGATATGCAGAAGACGGTGCAAACAAGGCCGGCAGGTGGATTGCAAAGGAGTTTGCAAAAGTAGGGGCCGATGAGGTGATACAGCAGCCGTTTACCCTGAACATCAACACTTTCCCCGGCAAGATGGATGTGGCCGTGGACGGCAAGAAACTGGTGCCCGGAGTGGATTTTACCCTCAGGGAGTTCAACCCCGGACTCAAGGGGGAGTTCGGAATCTATTACATAGATACGCTGAATTATAATCCCGACAAAATATTTGCCGACCTTGAATCTCCACAGTACAAGGGGGCATTTGTAGTTTGCGACTTCATGTTCACATACAAGCACTCTGCAGATTTCAGGCGCATTGCAAGCAAGGAGCAGTGCAGCTGCTCAGGAATGCTCTACACATGGGAGACACCTCTGAAATTCTACAAGGCTTACGGGGAAAAGGTAAGGGAGAAGCCTATCCTTTGGGTGAGGCCGGATTTTCCAAAAGATGCCAGAACAATAAAGGTAAATATGGAGAACGAGTTCCTTGAGAACTACGGATGCTTTAATGTAATTGCAAAGGTGGAAGGGCGCAGGCATGACAGCTGTCTTGTGTTTACGGCACACTACGACCACCTTGGAAAACTTGGCAAGAAGACCTATTACCCCGGTGCTCACGACAACGCTTCAGGTACTGCGGCAATCATTACATTGGCGGCCCACTATGCAAAAAATACCCCTGAATATGACATGTACTTCATAGCCTTCTCCGGAGAGGATGCCAACCTCAGGGGCTCAGAGTGGTATGCGGAGCACCCGGTGGTGCCACTTTCACAGATAAAATACCTCATTAACCTGGATATGATTGCCGACAACAACCCTATGCTCTATTGCGAGGTAAGCAAGGAAGGAATGCCGGGATTTGGACTGTTTGAAAAGATAAACGCAGAAAAAGGATACTTCAAGGCACTGGACAGGCAGGAGCTCGCCGACAATAGCGACCATTACCCCTTTGCCGTAAGGAATGTGCCGTGCATCTTCTTCATGAACGAGCATGGTGATGCATACAAATATTATCACACTGTCCATGATACCTGGGAGAATGCCATCTTCAACAGCTACGAACCTGTATTCAATCTCATTAAGGAATTTGTAGAGAAACAGCGGTAAGGGAGGAGCTGTAGGTGATGTTGGGGTAGAAAATCCAATCCCACGTGGTGCAAAGTGGTGAAAACTAAAAAGAAAAACCCTCTCAGAATTACTTCTAAGAGGGTTTTCAAGTACCCAGAGCCGGGGTCGAACCGGCACGGGTCGCCCCACTGGTGTTTGAGACCAGCGCGTCTACCGATTCCGCCATCTGGGCCTTTCATTTGCGCCCCCGAGGGAGCTGCATCACAAAGGTTAAGAACTTTTGAGGGTGC
>JAFOER010000178.1 GCA_017380095.1 Bacteroidales bacterium | reverse complement strand
GTCCTTCAGTCTGCGCGGAAGGTGCTCCGGAGGCATTTGGGGCAGGAAAAGGTATCAAAATCTGCCTGGAACTGGAATGCAGCCGTCTGCCGGGCAGAAAAATGCCCTTCAGCCTGCGCGGAAGGTGCTCCGGAGGCATTTGGGGCAGGAAAAGGTATCAAAATCTGCGCGGAACGGGAATGCAGCCGCCTGCCGGGCAGGAAAATGCCCTTCAGCCTGCGCGGTAGGTGCTCCGGAGGTATTTGGAGCAGGAAAGGGTATCAAAATCTGCCTGGAACGGGACACCCGGCAGAAAAATGTTGATTGATAGCATTTTATTTATATCTTTGCGTGATTTTTCAGAAAAGTTTATTTAATGGAATAAATACCTCATCTGCCAACAAATGCGGCCCGCGGCAGATGAAGGTGCTGTAAAAGGTTTAATTCAACTCCCATAGGGGGAGGCGGGCTGCAAGAGATGTTAAAAAAATAATGAATGTAGTTAAAAAGACCATCCAGTTAAACGATGGTAGAACAATTGAAATTGAGACAGGTAAATTGGCTAAGCAGGCTGATGGTTCTGTTGTGGTAAAGATGGGCAAGACTATGCTTCTTGCTGCTGTAACTTGCGCAAAAGATGCAAAAGATGATGTTGATTTCATGCCTTTGCAGGTAGATTACAAAGAGAAATTTGCATCTGCAGGAAGATTCCCTGGCGGTTTTATGAAACGTGAGGGTAAAGCTTCAGACTCAGAAATTCTTGTAGCCCGTCTTATTGACCGTGCCCTTAGACCTCTTTTCCCTGATGATTTCCACGCAGAGGTATTTGTTACAGTAAACCTTATCTCAGCTGAGAAAGACATCCAGCCTGATGCTATTGCAGGTTTGGCTGCATCTGCTGCAATTGCAGTAAGTGACATTCCTTTCAACGGCCCTATCTCTGAGGTTAGAGTTGCGAGAATCAACGGTGAGTACTGTATCAACCCTCCATTCAGCAAAATGCCTGAGGCAGACCTTGACATTATGGTAGCTGCAACCATCGACAACATCATGATGGTTGAGGGTGAGATGAAAGAGGTGAGTGAGGCTGTAATGCTAGGTGCCATCAAATATGCACACGAGGAGATTAAGAAACAGTGCCAGGCTCAGTTGGAGCTTATGGAGGCTGTTGGCAAGACCCAGAAGAGAGAGTATTGCCACGAGACTAACGACGAGGCTCTAAGAGCTGCTTGCCGTGAGTTCTGCTACAACAAATGTTATGAGATTGCAAAAAGCGGTACAAGCAAACACGAGAGAGGTGATGCTTTTGCTGCAGTTCACGAGGAGTTCCTTGCAACTATCCCTGAGGAGGAGAGAGAGGAGAAGGCATTCATGGTTGGCCGTTATTTCCACGATGTTGAGAAAGAGGCTATGCGTAACATGATCCTCGACGAGGGTATCCGTCTTGACGGAAGAAGCACAACCCAGATCCGTCCTATCTGGTGCGAGGTTGACTATCTTCCATGCGCACACGGTTCTGCAATCTTTACCAGAGGTGAGACACAGTCACTTACAACTGTAACTCTTGGTACCAAAATGGATATGAAGGAGATGGACGAGGTTCTTGTACAGACAACCGAGCCATTTGTACTTCACTACAACTTCCCTCCATTCTCAACTGGCGAGGCAAGACCTCAGAGAGGTATCGGCCGCAGGGAGATCGGTCACGGTAACCTTGCATTCAGAGCCCTTAAGCCTATGGTTCCTGTAGGAGAGGAGAATCCATACGCAGTACGCGTGGTGTCAGATATCCTTGAGTCTAACGGTTCATCATCAATGGCAACTGTATGTGCAGGTACCCTTGCACTTATGGATGCTGGTGTAAAGATCAAGAAACCTGTATCAGGTATCGCAATGGGTCTTATCTCAGATTCAAAAACCGGCAGATATGCAGTCCTTTCAGATATCCTTGGAGACGAGGACCACTTGGGAGATATGGACTTCAAGGTAACCGGTACAGTAGACGGTATCACTGCTACCCAGATGGATATCAAAGTTGACGGCCTTTCATACGAGGTTCTTGAGAAAGCTCTTGAGCAGGCTCGTCAGGGCAGAATGCACATTATGGGTGAGATGATGAAGACCATCAGCGAGCCAAGGCCTGAGCTTAAACCTCATACTCCAAGAATCGTTCAGCTTAGAGTACCTGGCGAGTTCATTGGCGCAATCATCGGTAAAGGTGGTGAGGTTATCCAGAAGATCCAGAAGGAGACCGGTACAACCGTTACAATTACTGAGGTTAAGGAGGGCAATGAGACTCTTGGCGTAGTTGATATCTTTGGTGAGAACAAGGAGAGCATGGATGCAGCACTTGCATGGGTTAAAGGTATCGTAACAGTTCCTGAGGTAGGAACAGTATACAAAGGTAAAGTTGTTTCAATCCTTGAGTTCGGTGCTTTTGTAGAGATCCTTCCTGGCAAAGAGGGCTTGCTTCACATCTCTGAGCTTGACTGGAAGAAAGTTGAGAAAACAGAGGATGTCCTTAACGTAGGTGATGAGGTTGAGGTAAAACTTCTTGAGATTGACAGCAAGACCGGCAAGATGAGACTTTCACGCAAAGTCCTTCTTGAGAAACCTGAGGGTTATGTTGAGCCGGTTCGCCGCCCAAGACCTGAGGGAGACCGCAAAGACGGCAACCGTGGTCCAAGAAAAGACTTCGGCAACAAGAGAGGTCCAAGGGAGCACAAGGAGAACAACGCACCAAAAGGTGAGTAATTACTCTTCCCCGCAATATATGAAAAGTGCACGGCAATTTGCCGCGCACTTTTTTTGTCTCTTGAGGCTCAGCAAGTTGTACATGAAGACGACGTCACAAAAAAAAGGATGCACCCCTGATGCATCCTTTTGTTATTCCTGTAAGAAAGATTATTTTCTTAGGCCTAGTGCCTTGATAAGCTCTCTGTATCTCTCAATATCTTTAGCTTTTAGGTAATCTAGAAGCTGACGTCTCTTACCAACCAATCTTAGAAGTGATCTCTGAGTACCAAAGTCTTTGTGGTTCTCTTTCATGTGTTGTGTAAGGTGAGCGATACGGTAGGAAAATAAAGCAACTTGACTCTCAACTGAACCAGTGTCTGTATTAGACTTTCCGTATTTGCCGAAAATCTCTGCTTTCTTGTCTGAAGTTAAATACTCAGCCATTGCATTTGATTTTTAAGTTTTGTCCCAATATTGGGAGCGCAAAGGTAGAAATTTTTCTTTATCAGTCAAATGTTTTTTGAAAGTTTATGTAAAATTTCCAACTTTGGGGAGCAAATGAATATAATTGAAGGAGAATTGAATATGAAAAAACTGGTTTTGATTGCTGTCCTTTGTGTCTCAGCAATTTCTGCCAATGCGCAGAACAATGCACAATCTTTGTTGCAGCAGCTTTTGGGAAATGATGCAACTTCCGGAACACTCAAGAATATCCTGGAGGATGTTGTGGGAGGTGCAGTTGCCAAACTCGACCTTTCCATTGAAGGAACATGGAAATATAAGGAGCCGCAGGTGCAGTTCAAGAGCGAGAATTTGCTGGCCAAGGCTGGGGGAGCCGCTTCAACCGCAAAAATTGAGGGGAATCTCAACAAGTTCTATGACAAGATTGGCCTGGATGAGAGCATGACATATGTCTTCAATGCCGATTCAACTTTTACCCAGACAGTAAAGATAGGCTCATCTGTAAAAAATCTCAAGGGAACTTACTCCCTTGATAAGGAGAACAAGATAATTACTCTAAAATATGCAGCATTGGGCAAAGTGGGGCTTGGCAAAATAAATGCAATTTACGCCAATACAGGCACTTCGCTGGCCTTACTCTTTGATGCAACTGACATGATGGGGCTTATGAAGAAAATTGTAAATACGGCAAGTACACTTACCGGAAAGACCAGTATTGCAGCCCTTTCAAAAGTTATGGACAGCTACGACGGGGCCCTCCTGGGCTACAAAATGACCAAATAGGTTATTCTGAATACCTTGCTCCTTGGTGGGTATTACGTTCCTCGAGGCGCTTTTCCAGCATCTGGAGCAGCTGCACGTTGCGTATCTTGCCCCACGGACTTGAGTTTACAAAACGTGGAGGCACCTCTCCCGCAAATCTCTCTATGTAGAGGTCGGGGCGCAGGAGCTCCAGAAAATCAATGAAGAAATCTATATATTCCTCAAGGGAGAACTGCACAAAATCCTCAGGGCGGCTGGCAAATTCAGCCTCCATGGGGGTTCCTTTTATAATCTGGAGCTGGTGGAATTTTACAGAGTTGAGGGGGAGGCTGTTTATTGTCTGAGCCATCCCCATAAGCTCTTCACGGCTCTCTCCCGGAAGGCCGAATATAAAATGTGCCCCCTGGTGCAGCCCTCTTGCCGCGGTGGCCTCCACTGCCTTAACTGCAGTGGCAAAATCGTGCCCGCGGTTAATCCTCTTGAGGGTCTTGTCATAGCATGATTCAATGCCATACTCAACAATCACAATCTTCTCCCTGGCCAGTTCCTGCAGCCAGTCGAGTTTCTCTTCATCTATGCAGTCGGGTCTGGTCCCTATTGCAATTCCCCTAACCTTAGGGTGTGCAAGTGCTTGGGCATACAGCTCCTTCAGGTGCTCAAGGGGTGCGTATGTGTTTGAGTATGACTGGAAATATGCGAGGTACTCCTCCGTCTTGCGGTATCTGTTCAGGTGGAACTCAATACCCTCTTCAAGTTGCTGGAAGATGGATTTGTCGGGAGTAGAGTAGTTTGGGTGGAATGCATCATTGTTGCAGAATGTGCATCCGCCGAATCCTACACGCCCGTCGCGATTGGGGCATGTGAAACCTGCGTCCACAACAATTTTCTGCAGACGGCAACCGTATTTTTCCTTGAAATACCCTACAAAAGAGTTGTACCTCTTCATCCGGCCTAGTTAAGTTTTGACCTGTTGTTCCCTACGTGAACCTTGAATACGGCTTTCTTGAAATTCCCTGTACCAAGAAGAGGTGCGTGAGCATCTGCAGGGAAGATTACGGCAATGTTTCCAATACCCATAACCACATAGTTCTCAGGCTCGTCCTCAAGGAATGCAATGTCATCGGCCTCCTGGTATTTGGTGTTGTCGGTATTGCATTTGCTCCTGTCCTTTATCCCGATAGTCTCTGAACCGTCCAGCAGAACGTGGATATCTATATATGAATCGTGGATCTCCAGTTTTGCCTCTTCAACATCCCTCAATTCCCCTTCGGAGATTGTGCAGTATACCTTTTTGCCGTCAATCTCATATTTGCCCGCCTCCATAGAGTACAGGTCGTTTTTCTTAATGAACTGGTAAACTTTGTCAAATCCCTCCTGGAGAGTCTGGTATTTCTCAAAACTTTTTAGTGAATCAAGTATCATTTTGTATCGTTTTTTATATTTCTTGCTAATAGTTTACAAAGATATGATTATTTTTTGTTGTACTAAATTTTAGAAAGTAGTACATTTGCAGAACTTTTAAAAAATTGGAGGATTATATGGCTCAAATTATAGAGAAGGTTTCCCGTACCTTTGGCGAGTATCTTTTGATTCCGGGACTTACAACTAAGGAGTGCACACCACAGAACGTTTCTTTGAAGACTCCTTTGGTAAAATACAGAAAAGGTGAGGAACCTGCAATTTCATTGAATATCCCATTTGTGTCTGCAATCATGCAGTCTGTTTCAGACCATGGCCTTGCAATAGCATTGGCACGTAATGGCGGTCTTTCATTCATCTTTGGCTCACAGTCAATTGAGAGCCAGGCTGAGATGGTGCGTAAAGTGAAGAAATTCAAGGCAGGATTTGTGCCAAGTGATTCAAACGTAAGCCCTGAGGCTACCCTTGCAGATGTGGAGAGGATTATTGAGGAGACTGGACATACCACTATGGGTGTAACTGATGATGGTACCCCTAACGGCAAGCTTGTGGGTATGCTTACAAGCAGGGATTACAGGATAGACCATGACGGTAGGGATTCTTTGGTTAAGAATTTCATGACTCCGTTTGAGAAACTTACAGTTGGAAAATTGGGCATTACCCTTTCTGAGGCAAACCAGCTTATCTGGGACCACAAGCTTAACGCCCTTCCAATCATAGATGATGAGCAGAAGCTCATGTATTTTGTGTTCAGAAAGGACTATGAGTCACACAGGGAGAACCCTAATGAGCTTTTGGATCCTCAGACAAAGGAGCTTCTTGTTGGAGCAGGTATCAATAGCCGCGACTACAAAGAGCGTGTTCCCGCTCTTGTTGAGGCAGGTGTTGATGTGGTTTGTATCGATTCTTCAGACGGATTCTCAGAGTGGCAGAAAGAGACCATTGCATGGGTTAAGGAGAAATATGAGGGCAAGGTTCTCATAGGAGCCGGCAATGTGGTTGACAAGGAGGGTTTTGATTACCTTGTTGAGGCCGGAGCAGATTTCATTAAAGTTGGTATCGGTGGAGGTTCCATCTGTATTACCCGTGAGCAGAAGGGTATAGGAAGAGGCCAGGCTACCGCAATCCTTGATGTTGCTGCTGCAAGGGACGAGTATTTTGAGAAGACAGGCATATATGTTCCAATCTGCAGTGACGGTGGTCTTGTTCATGATTACCATATGTCACTTGCTCTTGCAATGGGTGCAGATTTCCTTATGATGGGACGCTATTTCGCCCGTTTTGACGAGTCGCCTACAAAGAAACTCTATATTAACGGAAACTACGTTAAGGAGTATTGGGGTGAGGGTTCAAGCCGTGCCCGCAACTGGCAGCGCTATGATATGGGCGGCAAAGGCGGTGCAATGAAATTTGAGGAGGGCGTTGACAGCTACGTTCCTTATGCAGGCAAGATGAAGGACAATCTTGATGTTACCCTTGGCAAGATCATTTCAACAATGTGCAGCTGCGGATCAATTACAATTCCTGATTTCCAGAAGAACGCAAAGATTACCCTTGTTTCTTCTACCTCAATTGTTGAGGGTGGAGCTCACGATGTTATCCTTAAGGACAAATAGAAAAAACATATTTTTGATACGGAAGGGAGTGCTGCGGCACTCCCTTCTCTTTTTTTATGCAGTTGCAGGTCAGTTATTTTTCTTTTTTAGGGTGTTTTTATTATATTTGTACGTTATAATTACTAATAAGACTTATTATACTTATGAAAAAATTTATTCTGTTGGCAACTCTTCCTGTTGTTGCCCTTTACGGATGCTGCGGCGGAGAGAAAGTTTCTAAGGAGGCTGCTGCATTTGAGACAATTTCAAAGGAGATGAAAACCCAGTTCGCTCCAGATTCAAGAAGCAAGACTCTTGAGGTTAAACTAGTTGAAACAGAGAATGGATGCATCCTCAAAGGTGTTACTAACCAGCCTGAGGCTAAGGAGGCTTACGTAAAAGCTTTTGCAGATAAGGGCATTGAGGTTGTTGACAGTATCCAGATGTTGCCAAGCGAGGCTTTGGAAGGCAAAATTTATGGCGTTTCAAACCAGTCGGTAATCAATTTCCGTACAAGCGGCAAATATAGCGCAGAGTCTGCTACCCAGGTTATGATGGGTACCCCTCTTCAGGTTCTTGAGAAAAAAGGTGGCTGGACAAGGGCAATTACTCCAGAGGGCTATATCTCTTGGGTTTCGTCGGGAAGCATCACTTATATGGACAAGGCGGAATTTGATGCTTACAAGGCTGCAAAGAAAGTTATCGTTACCACCAAATATGCTACAATGTATGAGGCTCCTAACGCAAAGAGCCAGATGGTAAGTGACGTTGTATGGGGCAATATCCTTTTGGATAAGGGTACTCAGGGCGCTTGGCAGAAAGTTGCCATTTCTGACGGCCGTGAGGGTTATCTTCCAAAGGGTGACGTTATGGATTTCAACAAATGGCTGGACAGCCGCAATCCTACCGCAGACAATATCATTGAGACAGCTAAACAGTTCATTGGTGTTCCTTATATGTGGGGCGGTACTTCAATCAAGGCTGTAGACTGTAGCGGTTTCTGCAAATCCACTTATTTCCTTAATGGTATAGTTCTTGTAAGAGACGCTTCGCAGCAGTGCCATACTGGTGACAATATTGACATTTCTAAATATGTGAATGACGGTGAGTATACTAAAGAGGCTTTGGCAAACCTTAAGAAAGGTGACCTTATCTTCTTTGGTACTAAGGCTACTGCAGAGAAGAAGGAGAGAATTACCCACGTTGGTATGTACATTGGCGACGGTATTTTCATCCACTCTGCAACAAAGGTGAGAATCAACAGCCTTATCCCTTCAGATGCTAACTACTATGACGGCTCAAAACGTCTTGTACGCGCTTCACGCATTTTGGGTAATGTTGATGCAGGTAAGGACGTCTGGTCAATTGGAGAACTTTACAAATAATTTTGAAAACCGAAACACACTATACATAGTATGAAAACAGATAGAAGATCGTTCCTAAAATCAGCAGGTTTACTAACTGCAGCAGCTGCAGTCCTTCACCCTGCACAAATCTTTGCACAGGCAGAAAGAGGCAGAAAATCGTCGGGAAGCAAAAAAATGGAGCTTACTTGGGTTCCTTTTGATGCAAAGATGAAACACGTGTTTACAATTGCAAACTCTTCAAGAACTACCACCCCTCTTGTTCTTACTAAAATCACATACGATGGTTATGTAGGTTACGGTGAGGCTGCTATGCCACCTTACTTGGGCGAGACTCAGGCTTCTTGTATGGAGTTCCTTAAAAAAGTAGACCTTAACAAGTTTGCTTCTCCATTCCTTATTGAGGATATCATGAAATATGTAGACTCAATTGCTACCAACAACTGTGCTGCAAAAGCTGCAATTGACATTGCTTTGCATGACTTGGTTGGTAACATCATGGGTCAGCCATGGTGGAAGATCTGGGGTTGGGACCCTACAACCACTCCTAACACTTCATTTACAGTAGGTATTGATACTGAGGAGGTTGTTAGAGAGAAGACCAAAGAGGCAGCTCCTTACAAGGTGATTAAAGTTAAATTGGGTAGAAGCGAGGCTGAGGACAAGATGATGATCAACACCATCAGATCAGTTACTGATACCGTTATCTGCGTTGATGCCAACCAGGGCTGGAAAGACAAACATTATGCTTTGGATATGATCCACTGGTTGAACGAGCGCAACATCAATATGATTGAGCAGCCAATGAGCAAGTATGCTTTGGATGAGACTGCTTGGATTACAGAGAGATCACCGCTTCCTATCATCGCTGATGAGGCTTGCCAGCGTCTTACAGACATTAAGAAACTTCACGGTGCTTACCACGGTATCAATATCAAATTGATGAAATGTACCGGTATGCGTGAGGCACGCGAGATGGTGAGCTTGGCAGAGTCTTTGCACATGAAGCTTATGATTGGATGTATGTCTGAGACTTCTTGTGCAATTACAGCAGGTGCTCAGATTGCTCCTAAGACTCAGTGGGCAGATTTGGACGGTAACGTGCTTATTGCAAATGACTGCTACAAAGGTATGACAGTTGTTGACGGTAAGGTTACTCTTCACGATGCTCCAGGTCTAGGTCTTACTCATGTAGGTAAACCGCTATTGTAATTATTTTAATTTATAGATATGGCAAATTTAAGAGTATTTAAGAAAGACGTTGTATTTCTTATCAATGAGGTAATTTCTGACTGTTGGGTTTATATGTACCTTAACGGTGAGAAGAATTTGGATGAGGCAAAGAAGATTGTTGCGGATGCTGTTGAGCTTGGTGACAATATTTTTGAGCAGATAAGCCATTATCCTAAAGATGACGCAAAGAAACATTTCAAGGCTTTGAACCAGAAGCTTCTTGAGGGAGTTGATGCGTTGTTCGTAAGATTGAGCGGACTTTCTAAATAATTCTGGATGAACAGGATTGTTTGTTTTATAATTGCAGCTCTTTTGGTTTGCTCCTGTACCCTTTATGATTCAATTACTAAAGGGGAAAAGGTTGCGCAGATTGGGAGGGCTGCATTATATAAAACAGACTTGGAAAAAGTGATTCCAAAAGGGATAGCCCCGCAGGACAGTGCCTTGTTGGCAAGGCAGTTCATAGATTCGTGGGCAATAAAGCAGCTGATGCTGCAGAAGGCAGAGGAGCAGCTGCCAAAGAGTGAGAGGGATGTGGAGAGGCTTCTGGAAGACTACCGCACACAGTTGCTGGTTTTCCGTTACGAGAACAAATATGTTGAGGAGAGGCTGGATACCCTGGTGTCCTTGCGTGAGAGAGAAGAGTATTTTTTGTCACACCCGGGAAGTTTTGTCGGGAAGAATGGTGTGTATAAGGGAAGGCTTGTGAAGATGCAGAACAGTTCCCCTAATATGCAGGTTATGAAGAAACTGGCCAAATCGAGGGAGATAGATGACCTTGAGGCACTTGAGCAGTTGGCTTATAACTCTGCATACAAGTACAGCAATTTCAACAATAATTGGGTGGATCTCAATATTGTGGCTAAGGAGGTTGGTGTGCCGTTGGAGGAGTTGCAGAAACTTATGGCCAAGAACGGTCCTATGGTTGAGGTTAAGGATACCGTTTATACCAATATTTTGCAGGTGCTGGAGTTTGTTCCACCTGGTGAGGTTACGCCATTTGAGTATAATAGTGAGAAAATAAAGGAGATTATTATAAGCAGAAGGAAACAGGAGCTTCTTTCTGCACTTCAGAGGGATATCCTCAGAGATGCGTTGAATAATAATAAAATAAAAATAATAGATGAAGATGAGAATGATTAGCAGTGCATTGGCTGCACTGCTCCTTATTTTGCCGCTGGCCCTGAGTGCGCAGAGGTATGAGAATGGCCTGGCTGACAAGACAATAGTCCTTATTGGCAATGAGGCTATTCTGCTATCACAGCTGGAGGGCGAAATTCAGGTGATTGCTGCTGAGGGTAGAGGTGTAGACAGAAACACAAGATGCCAGATGCTGGAGAATATGATGGTTCATAAGCTCTTTTTGAACCAGGCAAAGCTTGACAGCCTTACAGTAAATATGGATAATGTTGAGATGGAGTTGCAGCAGAGGGTAAGTTCCATTCTTACCGGAATGGGAAGTGAGGCAGCAGTTGAGAAACAGTTCAAGAAACCTTTGTTCAAGCTTAAGGAGGAGTGGAGAGAGGCTTTGATGGAACAGAGTCTTGCCCAGCAGAAGCAGCAGGAGGTGATGTCAAGTGCGGGAAGCGCTACCCCTTCAGAGGTGCTTGAGTTCTATAAAAGCACAGATGAAAGTGATCTTCCAATAGTTTCTACCCAGTATAAATTGAGCCAGATTGTCCTTTATCCCGACCAGGAGGCTGCAAAGGTTGCCGTTAAGGAGAGGTTGCTCGATTTCCGCAACAGAATTCTTAAAGGGGAGAAATTCAGCACACTTGCAACATTGTACTCAGAGGATCCCGGCAGTGCAATCAGAGGCGGTGAGTTGGGAATGGCTTCCAAGAACTTTTTTTGGCCGCAGTTCAGCGATGCGGCAGTTGCCCTGAAGGAGGGACAGATTTCCCAGATTGTGGAGACTCCCGACGGATTCCATATCATTCAGATGATAAAGAAGGAAGGTGACATGTTCAATGCAAGACACATTCTTCTCAAACCTAAATATACTTCTGATGACAGAATCAAGGCCTTCAATAAACTGGATAGCCTCAAGACACTGATATTGGCCGATAGCGTTACTTTCCAGATGGCTGCAATGGCAAACTCATATGACCTTAAATCCGCTGTGAGTGGAGGTCTTATGGCTGATCCCAATACCGGTGCCTCACTTTTTGAGAAGGACCAGCTTAAGCCTGCAGACTATGCTGTAATTAAAGATATGAAGGAGGGTGAGATTTCTGAGCCTTTTGAGTCTCTTGATGATGAGGGCAGAAGCGGTAATCTCATTTATAAGATTCTAAAACTTGAGAAGATTATCCCTTCGCATACAGCTACAGTGGAGGCAGATTTTGCTATAGTTCAGAACATAGCAAACAGAAAAAGGCAGTTGGAAGCAATAAATCAATTTGTAAAAGAGAAACAGGCTGTAACATATATTAAGATTGATGACCTGTTCAAACAATGCAATTTTGAACGTGAAGGCTGGATTAAGTAGAATAGTTATAATATTATCTGTTTTATTGCACTTTCAGATTCAGGGATTTTCCCAGAACTCTGGAGGTGCAGATTCTTTGGTACGCCTTGTTGAGGCTGTATCTGCACATCTTATAGACATAGACGGCATACAATACAGGAAAATAGTGGGGCCCGCCACATTCCTCCACAACAATACCTATCTCAAGTGTGATACGGCGCTATGGAATGTAAACACCAATATAATAGATGCTATAGGCAGGGTAGAAATATTTCAGGAGAATACATGCCTCAAAAGCGACCGTCTGGAGTATGATGCCCATATGAATCTTGCAAAGTTCAGGGGTAACCTTGTTGAACTTTATGATAGGGATGGGAATGTACTCAATACCAATTTCTTGAATTACAATACAAAGGACAGTATTGCCACTTTCTTTAACGGGGCTGCGTTGCATAATGCGGACGGCAACATAATTGAGAGTATTGAGGGAATGTACTTCTCAAAGGATAAGCTCTTTACATTCAAGGACAGTGTAGCAATGTTTACTGATTCTGTCCTTGTTTCAACGCATCAGCTGGATTATCACACAGATACGGATATAGCAGTGTTCAAGGCCAATACTGTAGCATGGAGAGACAGCAGTATCCTGTTTGCCAATTCGGGCCGTTTTGTGAGGCCGCAGAACTTGTTTGACTTTGACAAGGATGGCTATATCCTTACAAAAGAGCAGGAACTGTGGGCAGACCGTCTTATGTATTACCGCACCAGCGGCAATGCGGATCTGTTTGATAATGTTCAGATACTGGATACTGTACAGAAATCAATATGTTTGGCCAATAAGGCAATTTACAGGCCTTCTCCGCGCAAAATAGAACTGACAAGTGATCCGGTAGTAGGAATGTATTCTGTAGAGAATGAAAAACCTGACACATTATTCCTGGCGGCTGATACAATCCTGTACCGTACCAGAAGATATGTTGATATTGACAGCACTCATAAGGCATTGGCAAAGGAGCGACTTGAGCTAATGGCAATTGATCCTATAGCCATACATGACAAGGAGAGACGTGCTGCAATGCAGCCTAAAAAGGCGGCAAATTTGGGGGGAGGAAAAGCCATAAAGGATTCTACCCTTACAAATATGTCCGATTCATTGCTGTTGTCAAATACAAATCCGAAGGATGCAGCAACAGAGAAAAAGACAGCTAATGTTATTGCAGATACAACGCAGATTGATTTCCTTGATGCATACCATAATGTACGTTTCTACAGACAGGATGTGCAGGGAATGTGTGACAGTCTTGTATATAACGGACTGGATTCAATTGTAAGATTCTATTCGCGTCCGGTAATGTGGCAGGAGGGAACCAACCAGTTTTCGGCCGACAGCATACAGGCATTGTTGAAAAACAAGGCACTGGACAAGATTAATCTCATTACCAATGCATTTATAGCAATGCAGGAAGATTCTTTGCATTATAACCAGATTAAGAGTACAGAAATGGCGGCATACTTTAGGGATAATGATATCTACAGGTTTGACGCGCTAGGAGGTGTTTCTGCAATCTTCTTTATGGAGGAGGACAGCACTATCACCCTTATGGACAGGGAAGAATGCAAAATGATGACTACCCGAATCAAGGACAGGAAAATCCAGAGAACACGCTCAATTCAGGAATTGAAACAAAATGTTTTTCCAGTGTTCAACCTTTCTCCCGACGAAATGTACCTTAAAGGATTTGAGTGGAGAGGAGAGGAGAGACCGAAGAATAGATTTGATGTGACTGACAGAAAAATAAAACCTTCAAAAAGGCTTCAGATTGAACTGATAAAGCAGCCTGGGTATACTTATACCAAAAAGTATTTTCCGGATTTATTTGAGCGTATATTGCTCTTTAAACAGGAGTCTGAATAAGTCACGGGAATGTTATAATAGAAAAGCCTCAGAGTTGATCTGAGGCTTTTTTGTTGAGCGGAAAACGAGGCTCGAACTCGCGACCCCAACCTTGGCAAGGTTGTGCTCTACCAACTGAGCTATTTCCGCAGGTCTCATTGGTGCTCGGGACGGGAATCGAACCCGTACGGGCATTTCTGCCCACGGGATTTTAAGTCCCGCGTGTCTACCTATTCCACCACCTGAGCCAATGAACGAGGTGCAAAGGTAATAATACTTTTTTAAATACCCAATGATTACCTTACTAAATGTAAAAAAAGGTTGCCGGTTTCCCGACAACCTTTTGGCGTATCAAATTCTGATTATTAGTTTGTGTAAGCTGGATAACCAGGATTCTGCTGTGTTCTTAGAGTTGGGTTAGCGTTCAACTCGTCAACAGAGATAGGAAGTACGATCTTATGGTAAGATTTGGTATCAATAACTTTGTCTCTATGAGGACAGTCAATACCCATAATCTCATCATTGAACTCAATTTTCTCACCGTGACGTAGTCTGTCCCAGTATCTTACACCCTCCTGGAAGAACTCTTTAGATTTCTCGTTAAGAATCATCTCAACAGTTACAGTTGAAGCAGTAGCAGGCTCCAAGCTTGGAGAACGTTTTCTGATAGCGTTCAAGTACTCAGCTGCATCATCAGCTTTACCTAGTGCCAATGAAGCCTCAGCTGCGATAAGATACATCTCAGAAAGACGTACAACTTTAACGTTACAAGCTGCGCAGTCATCTTTACCGTCACCTGGCATATCTACACCACCGAAGTATTTGTATGAGCAACCAAGTCTGTCACCTTTACCTGCGAACTCTTTCTTGTCGTATGACTCACTGTTCTCATCGTATGCCATAACACCCCATCTGATATCCTCAGGGTCCTCAGACATTCTCTCCAACCAATAGTCGCTTGCTGCAAAGTAACCACCTACTTTTGAGCTGTAGTGGTGGATACGGCTGTAGTATGCACCAATTGAACCGGTTGTAAGAGCATTCTCGTTAACCAACATCTGAAGCTCGAAGATTGACTCGTCGCCAAACTGCTCTGACCATGAATCTACCCAATCCTCATTTGAATATAGAGAGTATTTTTTGCTGTCGATAACCTCTTTAGCAGCTGCCAAAGCGTTAGCGTGGTCACCTTTAGCCTCATAAACTCTAGCAGCGATTGCTCTGTTAGCCCAGTAGGTAGGGTAACCGTTTGTAGAGGTTGAAACAGTTTTGGTAATAGTTTTGGCACCTTCGTTCAAGTCAGCAATGATGTGCTCGTAGTTCTCAGCTACAGTTGCTCTTCCAGGAAGTGCAGATGCATCAAGAACCTCAAGTACTTTTGGAACACCAAGGCTCTGAGTTGGGCTGTACTGTGTATAAGGCAAACCATAAATCTTAACAAGGTTGAAATATACCAATGCTCTGATAGTCAAAGCCTGGCCTTTCATATCACCAAAGTCCTCAGAAGCACCCTCAGCCTCAAGTTTTGCAATGTTGTCAATAAGGTTGTTCAACTGAAGGATAGTATTGTAGCTGGTTGTCCAGAAACCTGAGTATGAACCGCTGTTAGGGTTGTGGTTGAATGAATACAAACCGTCACTACCTCTACCCTGAGAGAAGATAGTCAAGTCACCACCTTTAGCATCAGCATAAAGGAACAGGTTAAGACCATACAAATTTGAGCTGGACAAACGTGTCATAATACCATTCATGAACACTTTTGCATCAGCAGCTGTGTTAATGGCCTCGCTCGACGCCAACTGGTTTGTTGGCTTCATGTCTAGGAAGTCTTCACAAGAAGAGAATGTGAAAATTCCCAAAACAGCAACTAGAATTATAGATAATTTTTTCATTGTATATACAGTGTTTTAAATTAGAATGAAAGCTCTAGACCAAATGTATAAGTCTTACCGTAAGGTGTCTCCCAACCTCTTGTACCGTAAGCATTAACCTCTGGATCTGCCATTGTGTAGTTAGACCAAGTCAACAAGTTTGTACCGCTGAAGTATACGCGTGCGCTGCCTAGACCTGCTTTCTTAACCCACTCTTTAGGGATGTTGTAGCTTACAGAAAGAGTTTTAAGTCTTAGGAAGCTTGCATCGTACATCATACGTGTTGAAGTCTCCATAGCGTCATCCAAGTCAGTACCTCTTACTAGAGGAACCAAAGTCTTGTCACCAGGGTTTTTCCATCTGTTATCAATTGCATACTGTGATCTGATACGCTCCCAGTAGTAACCGTCATCGTTGATATCTCTCTGAGCACCGTCATACAATTTGCCGCCAATCTTGTAGATGAAGTTCAAACCTACTGTCAAACCTTTCCATGAAACGCTTGTGTTCAAACCACCATATACTTTTGGAGTAACATCACCGATAATAACCTCAGTAGCATCGTTGTAATCATAAACTATGTTTCTGCCGTTCAACTGAGTATCAGAGTTGTCGTTGTTTGAGTAGTACCAGTTTCTACCAGTCTGAGGATCTACGCCAGCCCACTCGTAACCGAACAATGCCAACATTGACTCACCCTCTCTATAGATATACTGTGCTCTTGCGTCGCCTCCTGTAGGATCCCACCATCTGATATCCTGGTCATCATAAAGTTTGGTAACCTCTGATTTCATCATCGTAGCAGTAATGCTTGCATCCCAAGTAAGGTCTTTAGTTCTGATGATGTCACCACCAACCTCAATCTCCAAACCTTTATTGTTAACCTCTCCTACGTTCTTAAGAGTTGAGCTGAAACCTGTAACAGTTGAAATTGGAACGTCCTGCAACAAGTCTTTAGAATCTCTGTTGAAGAACTCGATAGTAGTGTATAGTCTCTGATCCCAGAAACCGCCCTCAACTGCGATGTTGGTATTGTATGAAGTCTCCCATGACAAGTTTGCATCAGCAACTGTGCTTAGCAATGCACCTGGGTTCTCATTGTATGGGCTACCGAACGATGCCAATGATCTCCAACCGTAGTTGCCTGAAGGAAGAGTACCGTTGATACCGTAAGATGCTCTGATACGCAAGTTAGAGATCCAGTCGATACCTTTCATGAACTCCTCGTTGTTGATTTTCCATGAACCTGCTACTGACCAGAAGTTACCCCAACGTGCATCCTCGCTCAATCTTGAAGAACCGTCACGTCTGAATGAACCTGAAATGTAGTATCTGCCGTCATAGTTGTACTCAGCTTTTGAAAGTACAGAAACCATTGAGTTACCCCAGCTGTAAGCTGATGCATCAAGAACACCTGCAGTTGCTACTGTAGGGATTGATGATGAAGGAAGGTTTGTACCAGTTGATCTCTGGAATTTGGTCTCGTTTTTCTCTGCCTCAAAACCAGCCAACAAGTTGATGCTGTGTTTCTCGCCAAGATCTTTAACATAGTTCAAAGTAGATGAAGAAACAACTTTGTAGCTGCCAGTTGACATCTCGTGAACTTTACCTTTGTCTGAAGAACCGTTGAAGTGGTTTGCACTATAGTAGATATGGTCTTTAGTGTCGGTATAGTCATAAGAGAAGATAGTTTTTGCTGTCAAATCCTCAGTGATGTGAGCAGTTAGAGTCTCGCTACCCTGGAATTTGAAAGTCTCTGATGAGTTGTCCCACTCGTTTGTATAGTAAATAGGGTTGTATGCGTATGAACCGTATCTTGCAGTCCAAGGTTTGCCGGTTTTGTAATCGGTTGGCCAATAAACACCCCACAACAAGTTTCTTGTTGCCAAGTAGTAGTTTGAACCCATGTTACGTGTATCGTTGAAACCTGATCTGTCTGTACGTGCAATATTGAAGTTGGTAGCCAACTCAAATACGTTGCCAATTTTCTGGTTCAAGTTTACGCGTGCAGAAATACGTCTGAAAGTATTCTCTGAAACACGGCTCTTGTCCTGAGTATAAGATACTGAAGAGTAGTAAGTGGTTTTCTCTGAACCGCCGCTTACAGAAAGGTCGTAAGTCTGGAATACAGCAGTCTTAAGCAAAGCATCCTCCCAATCAAAGAAGTTTACTCTCTCTTTCAATCTCTCCTGCTCCTCTGCATTCGCACCCTGTACAGGAGTGATATTGATCTTGTCATATCTGCCGGTACCCTCAGTAGAAATCTGGTAACCGTGTTTGTTGAATTTGTTGTTCAAAGTTTTAAGAGCATAAGCATTTCTCTCAGCATCAGTATCACCTCCGATATCGTGGAATACCTCATACAAGTAAGCCATGTTGTCGATTGTTCCGCCAACCTCGTAGTTGTCAGTTGCAAATGAAGGGGTAATACCTACAGAAGCTTTGAAAGTGATGGTTGGTTTGCCTGCTTTACCTCTCTTGGTTGTAATCATTACAACACCGTTTGCAGCACGTGAACCGTAAAGTGAAGAAGCAGCAGCGTCTTTCAATACTGTGATGCTCTCAATGTCGCTAGGGTTCAAAGTACTCATAACGTTGTTTGTAGAGTAGGTATAAGAACTTGCCTGTCCAATATCACCTGAAGTTACAGGAACACCGTCAATAACGTACAAAGGCTCGTTTGATGCGTTCATTGAACCGATACCACGGATACGGATCTCTGAAGCAGAACCTGCCTGACCTGATGACTGGGTGATCTGCAAACCTGCAACTTTACCGTTAAGTGCGCTCTCGAAAGATACTGAAGGGGCATCCTTGATAGCGTCAGCTTTAACTAGGGAAGCTGCACCGGTGTAAGTACCTTTTTTAGCAGTACCGTAAGCAACGACGATTGTCTCGTCCAACTGTACTGCATCAGCTTTCAACATGATGTCAAGCTGAGCTCTTCCGTTAACTGCAACAGCCTGTGTTGTAAAACCGATTGAAGAGAAAACAAGGGTTGCATCTTTAGGAACCTCAATTGCGTAGTTACCGTCCACGTCTGTAGAAGTACCGTTATTTGTCCCTTGTTGAAGAACATAAGCGCCGATTACCGGCATTCCGTCTTCCGCGCCAATTACCGTACCTTTAACGGTAATGGTTTGTGCAAGCATCATTGTAGAACAAAATGCAAAAAGCACAAATAGAATAACTTTTTTCATTAGTTTTATTTTTAAGTGTGTTAGAGTTGTAAAAATTACATTACACAAATATAATACTTTTTTGTCTTCCCGAAAGTCTGCAGGCCATTTTTTGTTATAAATTATGACAAATTTTCACCTTTATTGTGAAAATAGTATGCGTACAGCCCCTCTTTTCCGCCAAAAAACCATTTTGGGGCAATTTGGTGAGGCGCTTTTGAAAAAAAATGCTACTTTTGTACTCCTAACCCCGAACGAATCAAATCTAACACCATTTTAATAAAAAATAATCTAATGAAAAAACTCATTCTATCGGTGCTGATGGCGCTTAGTGCAACTATGCTGTTGGCACAGACCATTACAGTAAAAGGTACTGTAACAGGTTCAGGAGACGAGTTGCCGGTTATTGGTGCCTATGTATTGCAGCAGGGTACAAATAACGGTACCTCAACAGATGTAGACGGAAACTTTACATTGGAAGTTCCAGGTGATGCATCTTTGGTAATTTCTTCAGTAGGATTCAAGACTCAGGTTGTTCCAGTTAATGGAAGAGCAGTTTTAAACATTGTATTGGCAACTGAGACCGAGGCTTTGGACGAGGTTATGGTTGTTGCTTACGGTACTGTTAAAAAAGGTTCTTACTCAGGTTCTGCAACAGTTGTTAAACAGGATGCAATGAAAGATGCTCCGGTTGTAACCTTCGAGTCTGTACTTGCAGGTAAGGCTCCTGGTGTACAGGTGGCTTCATTCTCAGGCCAGCCAGGTGCACAGGCAGATATCAGCATCCGTGGTTTCGGTTCATTCAACGCAGGTAATGCTCCTCTTTATGTTATTGACGGTGTTCCTGCAACTTCAGGTGACTGGGCTTCAGGTAACATGTCAACCAGTGCAATGTCATTCTTGAACCCAAGCGACATTGAGAGCATTACAGTATTGAAAGATGCTGCAGCGGCTTCACTTTACGGTTCACGTGCTTCAAACGGTGTTATCCTTATCACTACCAAGAAAGGTAAATCAGGCAAATTGACCTCTACCTTCAAGGCTACTGCAGGTTTCTCATACTTCGCATATGACAACTATCCGTTGGCTTCTGACGAGCAGGCTGCAGAGTTGCACAGACAGGCTTGGTACAACTATGGTGAGCGCAACCCTAAACAGTGGCAAAAATATGCTTCATTGGATGAGTATGCTGCCGCTAAAGTAGAGCAGTACTACCCTTCAAGAGATTATGACAAATACATCTATAAAGACTGGGAGGATGTATTGTTCCGCACAGGTATCGCACAGAACTACGAGTACAGCGTATCAGGCGGTGGCGAGAAAGGCAAAATCTATGCTTCTGTAGCTTACACAGACCAGCAGGGTGTTGTTTCAATTGACAACTTGCAGAGATTCTCTACAACCATCAATGGTGAGACAAACTTGAACAAATATGTGAAAGTAGGTGGTAACTTCCAGTACTCATGGCAGTTCCAGGAGGGTCACCAGGAGGGTGCTTCAACAAAGGATAACCCATTCTTCATCTGGAAAGTTGTATTGAACCCAAGATGGCCTTATGCATACAAAGAGGACGGCTCATTGTATCTTGAGCGTTGGAACTCTTCATACTCAACCATCAACCCAGTTGCTTCATACAATGCGCAGATCAACGATGCAAAACAGAACCGTTTGATCATGAAGGGTTATGTTGAGGTGAAACCAACCGACTACCTTACTTTCAAAACTACTTTGAGCAGCGACTGGTTGTATGTTCACGACAGATTCGGATGGTTGTACGGACACCCTAACTACACAGCTTATGGTGAGGGTTACATGTCTGACCGCCACAGGAACGTAAACAGAATGGTAAGTTCAACTACCCTTAACTTCGACAAGACTTGGGGAGACCACCATGTTGCCGCTATGGCAGGTTGGGAGGCAGAAGAGGAGAAATACCATATGACAAGAATCGGTAAGATCGACTTCTCTTATGCAGGTGCAACTGAGTCTATCTTCGGTACAAACTATGAGGACGGTTACTCATACTCAAGAGAGGAGGGCTTGCTTTCAGCTCTTGGTAGCTTGAGCTACGATTATAAATCGAGATATTATTTGACAGCTACATACCGTAGGGACGGTTCATCAAGACTTGCTCCAGATACACGTTGGGGTGACTTCTGGTCAGTTTCAGGATCTTGGAGATTCTCAAACGAGAAATTCCTTGAGGATGTAGAGTGGTTGAATGACGGTAAGTTGCGTGCATCTTACGGTACCAGCGGTACTCTTCCTTCAGATTACTTCGGTTATATGTCAGTTTATGAGTTCACCCAATACGGTTCAACAGGTGCCAGCTATCCTGGAAACCTTGCAAATACAGACCTTACTTGGGAGAAGAACAAAAACTGGAACGTGGCTGTAGACGGTACTGTATTTGACAAATACAACTTCTCAGTTGAGTATTATGAGAAAACCACTACAGACTTGTTGCTTGATGCAAAAGTTCCTTCAACTACAGGTTTCTCAACTACACTTACCAACATTGGTGAGATGAAGAACAAAGGTTGGGAGATTGCAGTAAATGTTGACGTTCTTGACAAAAAGGATATCGGCCTTTCAGTAGGAGCAAACTGGTCAACTGTAGACAATGAGGTTCTTGCACTTTCTGAGGAGGGTGAGACTCAGGTTTCAAACAGACAGATCTGGAAAGCAGGATACTGTATCTACCAGTACTACACCAGAGATTATCTTGGCGTTAACAAGGAGACAGGTATGCCTATGTATGCAAGAGGTACTTTCCACGAGGGCGGTAAACCTGCAAGCGAGCTTGTAACACTTAAGAACGGCCAGCAGATCCAGAAAGGTGAGACTGTTCCTTACGATACTTACAACTACACTCCAACTACAAGAAGCAAAGCCAACTCAATGATCCTTGACGGCAAGACATCTCTTCCTAAAGGCTTTGGTGGTTTCAACGTGGACTTCAGATACAAGAACTGGTCAGTTGTTATGGCTTGGTCTTACAAATACGGAAACTACATTTGGGATAATGCAACTGATGACCTTTGCGTAGACGGTTACTACTGGTCACACAGAAATATCCTTGCTTCAGAGGTTGACACATGGAGCCCTGAGAACCCTAACGGTTCAATTCCAATCCGTATTGCCGACAATACTGAGGGTGGTTACTACGATTCAGACAGAGCTATTCACAGAGGTGACTTCTTGAGATTGAAGAACTTTACAGTTTCATATACCCTTCCTAAGGAGATTTCAAAGAAACTTAACCTTTCAAATGCACGCGTTTATGCAGCAGGTGCAAACTTGTTGACATTCTCTGGCCTGCATGTAGATCCTGAGATCCAGTCTGACGGTTATGTTAACTTTGGTATGCCTGCAATGAGAACTGTAACTCTAGGTCTTGAGGTTAGCTTCTAATTAAAACGAACTTAATTTTACATACAATGAAAAGATTTATTTTAAATATAGCAATTGCGTTGGGCGTTTTATTTGGAGCCTCTTCTTGTGACGGTTTCTTGGATAAATTGCCATCTGACTCAGTTGTTGCTGAGAGCGCAATGGCAACATTGGCTGATGCCAAAGTTGTGGCAAACGGTTTGTATACAGACCTTAAATGGTATACCATGTACGGAAGCTACATTCCATATATGGGCGATATGAGAGGTGACAACCTTTACCCTACCAATGCCAGCGGTACAGGTAGAACCATCTATACTTTGGAGTATGATTCTGTACAGAGTACATATTTTGGAATGTGGCAGAATTACTACACTACAATCATGAGGGCCAACACCCTTATCAAAAACATTGAGACTATTCCGGTTTCAAACAGTGCAGACCAGAAGCTTAAGAATGACATTCTTGGTCAGGCTTATGCTATCAGAGCCCTTTGCCACTGGGATATCGCAAGATTGTACGGTTACCCTTACATGAAGGATAACGGTGCTTCTTTGGGTGCTGTAATCCTTACAGATGTTGTTGCTCCTTCAGAGTCAAAACTTCCAAGAAATACTGTAGCTGAGACTTATGCTCAGGTAGAGGCTGACTTGGCAGAGGCTCTTGAGCTTCTTTCAACTGAGAAGAATGACGGTCACTTCAACTATTGGGCTGCAAGAATGCTTCAGGCTAAGGTTGCCCTTTATAAAGGTGACTGGCAGACTGCTTTCACTGCTGCAAGTGATGTAGTTGAGAACTCTCCATACAGAATGGTTCCTAATGAGGAGTACCTTGCTTACTGGGGAAAACAGTGCGATGACGAGTCAGTTCTTGAGTTCCTTGTAACCAACAACGGTGACATCGACTCAGACGGCGGTTTCTATACAATGTACCACAACATGTGGTTCGACGACAAAGGTGCAGGTGCAGACATCATCCCTAGCAAAGCATGGAAAGACTTGTTTGCAGAGACTCCTAACGATGTACGTGCACAGATGTTGGCATATGACGATCCTGAGACAGGTGTTGTAAAAACTGGTGAGACATGGTTGAAGAAATTCATCGGCAACAAGGATTTGGGATATACTTTCCGTAGAAACAATCCTAGAATCTTCAGAATCACTGATGCTTACCTGATGGCTGCTGAGGCAGGTATCGAGATTGGCAAGCAGGGTGTTGCTGACGAGTACTTGAACG
>JAFOER010000177.1 GCA_017380095.1 Bacteroidales bacterium | reverse complement strand
GTGTGGCCGCAGAGTACCCCGGTGGGGGCAGGAGTTCCCATGTATTTGTGGGAGCCGGTGGAGCCATTGAAGCTGGAGAGAGGCACGAGTGCGGTGGCGTACTCTACTGCTGCTGCGGAGGGTACCCTGTACAGCGGCAACGGCGGATGGATCCTGGTTGTTCCGCAGAGGTGTCATGGGCCGGAGCACGTGAGGTTCTGTTTCAGGACAGAGCGTGGCGGCAGCAAGGTGTACAGCGTAGGGCTTCCGGCGCAGAATTTTGCTCCGGGATACAGGTACAGCTATCATGTAAAGTTTTCATCGGTGAATGTAGGCATTTCCGTTAAGGTTAGTGAGTGGAATACAAGAAAGTCTTCTTATGAGGTGGATTTCAATTAAATGTGAACCCGGAAGAGGGTGGCGGGCCGGAGATTCCCATTGCTCAAAAGGTGCTGGGGATGTGCTGCGTGCATTTTCTGTCTTGAGCATCCTGTGCATCCTGTGTGGCTGCTCCAAGAGCGGTCTCCCTGTTGATGGGGAGTGCGCACAGGTGTCGTTGCGCATAGAGGCGGCAGATCCTCTTCCCGATAGTACATCTGGATTCTCCGGCAAGGAGGCAGTGAAGTCAGATCCTCTTACCCCATGGGATAAGGCAGTGGACGGCCAGGGGATATACAGTGCTGCGGCATACCTTTTCAGTGGCAGTTCGCTGGTGGCGCATAAGGAGGTGGAGCTGGCAGAACCGGCTGCAGCTGCAGACATTTCGTTTGGTGAGGATATCCCATACGGCAGCTACTCGCTTTACATTGTGGCCAATGCCTCTCCGTACGGTGAATATGCCGGACTGCAGGGTTGGGAGAGCGCTGCGGGGAATGTGGTTTCACAGAGGAAGATGCTGGATGAGTTTTCGTTGTTTGCAATAAGTTCGCAGGGGGGAGTGTGCAAGGTTGTGCCTCATCCTCTCACATCGGTTATGGAGCTGGAACTGGTACCTGGCGAGAACCGCGTTGAGGCCAGCTTGAGCAGGAGCGTTGCACGAGTGAGGATTGCCGTGGAGAACAACAGCGGCGAGGTGCTTGAGATCTCTGAACTCTCATTCAGCAACAAGTTTGCCCAGCAGAGTGCCTGGCTATTCCCGAACAAGGGATTCAGGAGTGACCTCAGATGCGGAATTTCAGTATCCGGCAAAGATGCCATTGTCCCTTTTGCAGGAACTTATGTGAATCCTGTGAAGGTTGGGGCAATGGGAAGCACTGTCCTGTTTGACGCATATATTCTGGAGAGTGCCAGCCAGGCGGGGGAGAGCGGCTATTCATATACGCTCCGTCTGGGTTACGACACCTCAAGCGGATATTTTGAGAAGAGCGTGCAGATCCCTTTGCAGACAGTGGACGCATCAACAGGACAGCCTGAAGATGTTACAGAGATAAATAGAAACGATTTTATAGATGTGGTGGTAAGAGTCTCCTACAACAAGAACTCCGGAAGCATAGTGCTTGAGGCGCTTCCGTGGAAGAGCGGTGGAGGCAGTGTTGATTTCAGCTGATGGTATATGGGCAGATTGTTTACTTATTTCAGTGCTTTTTGGCAGAATGCTGTTCTTGCGCTTCTGCTGCTGGCAGTGTGCTCCTGCGGCAAGGAGGAGTTTCCAGGATATGCCAGTCCTGGAACGGAACACCTGTGTACCCTTGAGTTTGCCCATTCTGATTTTGAAGGGGTGGACATCTCTACCCGTGCTACAGTTGGTGCTGTGCAGGAGAACAGGGTGCTGAACATGTACCTTTTTGTGTTCGGGCCAGACGGCAGAAGAATCTATTCCCGATATTTCAACAAAGATGACAAGGGGACAACCTATGCGGCTGTGTCGCAGGCAAAAGACGAGTGCTGGTATGTGAGCACAGCATCAGACGGCACCACCTCCGGCATTGTGAGGATAAAGGCACCGTCAGTATCCAATGCTGTTGTGTATCTGGTTGCCAATCTGGATGAAGACATGTATGACATATCTCCGGAGCTGCTGGGTTCTGTTTCAACATTGCAGCAGCTGGAGAGGACCGGCATTGCAATGCAGCAGCTTACCACCTCCAGGAACGGATACTTCCCAATGACAGCCCGCC
>JAFOER010000028.1 GCA_017380095.1 Bacteroidales bacterium | reverse complement strand
GGGAGCCTTTGATTTTGTGGTAAAACCGTGGGATAATGCAAAACTGGTTGAGATTCTTGCAAAGGCAGTGCAGAAGAATGCCAAGGAGAGCAGGAAATCACCTGAACAGGTATCCCTTCTTCCCGACAAAATGATCTGGGGAGAATCACCGCAGATGCAGGCCATCAGGAGGACAGTGGAGAAGATTGCCCCTACAGATGCTACAGTGCTCATCACCGGAGAGAACGGTACCGGTAAGGATGTCCTTGCCGGAGAGATACACAGCCGCAGCAGCAGGTGCGGCAGGCAGTTGGTGAGCGTGGATGTTGGAGCCCTCACTGAAACCCTTTTTGAGAGTGAACTGTTCGGACACGTTAAGGGGGCCTTTACCGATGCCCATACCGACCACACCGGAAAATTTGAGCAGGCCAATGGCGGTACACTGTTCCTGGACGAGATAGGGAACATTCCTATCCATCTTCAGGGCAAACTGCTTAGGGTACTGCAGAACCGCTGCATTACCAAGGTGGGTGATACCAGGCAAATTCCTATAGATATCCGTCTCATTTGCGCAACAAATATGGATCTTGAGCAGATGATCCGCGACGGAAAGTTCAGGGAGGACCTCTACTATCGTATAAATACAATGCATATTGTGCTGCCTCCTTTGAGGGAGCGTATGGATGAGATAAAGGAGCTGGCCAACAGTTTTCTGCTCCGGTATGCCCAGAAATACGGCAGGAATGCCTGCAAGATTGACAACCAGGCCCTTACAGCCCTCAAACTCCACCGCTGGAACGGAAACATAAGGGAACTGAAGAATGCCATGGAGAAGGCGGTAATCATGAGTGAAGGGGAAATCCTTACCCTTCAGGACCTTCAGATGAGCATCAATCTTCCCGACAGTTCCCCATCCGGCATCAGCCCCATGTCACTGGGAGGAGTAGGGGCATCTTCGCTGGGAAGAGGGGAACAGGAGTACAACGGGGAAACCCTTGAAATGCAGGAAGAAAGGACAATCAGGGCGGCAATGGAGAAATGCGGCGGCAACCTCTCCCTTGTGGCAAAGACCCTGAACATTTCGCGTCCTACTCTATACTCAAAATTAAAAAAATATAACATCTGATTGTCGGGATGATGGAGGTGATTCTCATATTGGCAGGTGCTGTGGTGGTGTGCTTTGTGTACACTGTGTATTTGTGGCACCGGACAAATGAGAAACTTACCTTTATGCTCGATTCCCTTGATAATGATGATGTGAATTTCAGGTTCCGCGAGAGGCTTTTCTTTAATGCCTCGCTCAACCGTACCCTCAACCGCCTGAGGGGAATCTATGAGAAAAGGCAGCGGGAGTTGCGGGAGCAGGAGCAGTATTATGCCCATATGCTGGAGAATGTGCAGACAGGAATTGTGGTGGTGGAAGAGGGGAGCGGTAGGGTGCTGTTCTACAATAATTTTGCTAAGGTGCTCCTGGGAATGGAGCAGGTTTCGCATCTGAGGCAGATCCGCCGTATAAATGAGTCGCTTTATGACGCTTTCATTGCCGTTAAGCCGGGGGGCGCACTCAAGGCTTCCTATTATAATGAGAGCACTTCCGTAAAAATTCTGTTGTCCGCTTCGTATGCTTCCATAAAGGGGAAGGATGTTAAGATAGTTGCCGTGAGCAATATCGATTCCCAGTTGAACGAGAACCAGGAGGAGAGCTGGAACAAGCTTACCAGGGTACTTACCCATGAGATAATGAATACCATTACCCCAATTGTTTCCCTGAGCGATACCCTTAACCAGTGTGCCGTGGAGGACAACTTGGATTCCAACTACATTTCCGGGCTTGAGACAATTTCGGCCTCTTCAAAGGGCCTTCTGAGTTTTGTTGAATCATACAGGAGCCTCACAAGGGTGGCTGCTCCTATCCGCAAGTCGTTTCTGGTGAGCGAACTGGTGGAGAGGGTATTGCAGCTCTCCGCGCCCTATACTTCGGAAGCCGGCATTGAAACCGTTTATGTGGAGAAAACCGAGGATGTTATTCTTTGGGCAGATGAAAACCAGATTGCCCAGATCCTTATAAATCTTGTTAAAAATGCGGCCCAGGCCGAGGCTACCCGCATTGAGATATCCGTTGAGCTGGATTCCCTTGAGAATGTGGTGATAGAGGTCTCCAATAACGGCGCTCCAATCAGCGCTGAGGGGCGTGAAGAGATTTTTGTGCCGTTCTATACCACCAAACAGGAAGGTACCGGCATTGGCCTTTCCCTTTCCCGCCAGATCATGCGTCTGCACAACGGCTCCCTTACCCTCGCCCGCAGCGACTCCCAAGGCACAGCCTTCAAGCTCAAGTTCTCGTGACGTCGTCTTCTTGTACAACTCGATGAAAATCAATACCGATTAGATTCAAAGGAAATACCTTTGAATTTATTGCCCCCTGTTTATCAGCGAGTTGTACAAGAAGACAACGTCACAAAAGCGGCAAGGATGTCTACATCCAGCCCAAGGTTTGTCTGGAGAGGGGTGGTGTAGCGGAACATTCCTTCAGAACCCAGTTTTATGAGGTTGTAGTCTATGCCGCCAAGGGTGTAGGTTTTGTCTGCAACTGCAGGCAGGTAGCGGCCGAGAGACTTGTCATAAACTTCAACTGAGGATATACGACGGGGTGCCCCTTGCGCAATATGGTGGAACAGCCCGTCCTCTCCCATAACCACAGGTGATGCAACGGTAGTGTCAACAGCATATCTGAGCCCGCTCACCTGCATGAAACTGCCACTGGACAACGGCAAATATTTTACAGATACCTCCAGAATATCAAGCAGTTGTGCGCCTGTAAGGGAAACTGTGCAGGCATTGTTGCCAAACGGAAATACAGAGAGCAAATCATTGTAAGTAATCTCCCCGGCCTCCAGGCCGCTGCGGATTCCACCGCCGTTCACCATTGCAATATCTGTCCCCAGCACGGTACGGAAAGCGTCGGCACAGAAAGCTCCAATTGCCATCTGCCGGTCACGCACTAGCCAGTTTTTCTCCTGGTCGAGGGCCGGCATGTCATTTTCTATCTTCCCGACAACCTTTTCTCCGGCCGCCAAAACTTCATTTTGCACCTTTTCGGTAAAGGCGGCAACTGTGGAATCTGCCGGCAGCGTACCGGTAGCAAAATGCTCGCAGCTGAACTTGCCGTCTGTTGAGAGAACCAGTTTCCCTATGTGTGCAAATCCATATCCTGCAGATGACAGCAGCACAGGGGAACCTTTGCTGTCGAGGATAATGCTGTCGGGAATAAAGGAGTGGGAGTGGCCGTCAAGCACTACGTCTATACCGGTGATCCCCTTCACCAGCTCCACGGAAGTTGGGGAATCCCCATCCTTCACAGCCCCCAGATGGGAAAGAAGCACCACATAGTCTGCCCCTTGCTTCCTTGCTTGGTCTATCCAATATTGGGTTTTGGGGAGGAGATTCTTCAAATTGAAACTGTACGCGGGGTTGCCGCTGCTGTCTGTAAAAGTGTTTGGAGAGACCGATGTTGCTGTGGAAGGGGTTATAATGCCAATGAAGGCTATATCGCACTCCCCGTAATTTATAATGCTGTATGGCTTGAATACCGGTCTGTCATTCTCTAATGATGTAAAATTTGCGCACAGCTCCTCCGCCTTGAGGTCCCGGGCCATTTCCATCAGCCTTGGCATTCCATAATCAAACTCATGGTTTCCCAGAGCCACAAGATCATATCCAACAAGATTCATTATCCCGATTATGGATTCTCCGCGGGTGACTGAACCGGTAACGCCTCCCTGCACAAAATCACCGCTCGAAACTACTGTCACATACGGAGTTCCGGCTGCCTGCTCCGCTTTGAGGGAAGCCATTCTGGCGTACCCATCTACAGCGCAATGTGCGTCACTTTCAAACAATATTATCACCGGGCTCTGCGGCTGATCCGGCACCCTGCTGCCGCCCGTACACCCGGCAACCAGCAGCACCGCCAAAAGGCAAAATATTCTACATAGAGATTTCATGTTTCAAATATAGCCTTTTTTTGTGACGTTGTCTTCTTTTACAATTGTTTGTCAATCAAACAATTGTAAAAAGATGTGCAGGGGAAAACCCGGCACATCTTTTTGCATTTTGCTGAGTATCAGCAAAATGTAAAAGAAGACAACGTCACAATGTAAAGAAAATTATCACCTGTAAAGTTTCTTTACACTTTTTATTATCTGCTAATTTGTGTAAATAGCAGTAAGACAATAAGTTAAGTGTTTTGGCACGGGCGTTGCTCCATTTGTGGCATAGTGTAAATGTGTAAAGCGTTAAAGTGTAAAGAGACTATTTATGAAACTTAAAAGAGACATTGTTAAAATCCTTTCATTGGCATTGGGGCTGGCTATAGGTGTTGTGCTTATTGCAAAGGTGTGTTTTGAGCTGGATTTTGATAAATTCTATGACCATAGGGAGAGAGTTTATACAATTATGACCGGAGCGCAGAGGCATGAGGAGGATCCCATTAATGCAAATCAGATAAGTGGTGCTGTTGCTCCGGGGTTCAGGGAGTTTATTCCTGGTGTTGAGGTGGCTACAAGGATTACCCCTGTTTTTGATAACCACAATTATTATACAGAGGAGAAAAACAGGCTTACAGCTGATCTGATAGCTGTAGATACAAGCTTCTTTGACATTTTTACAAGAGAGATTTTTGCCGGTGACCCTCATAAGATTTTTGCAGATTGGGGAAAACTTATGGTTTCACATTCGTTTGCCCAAAAACTTGGCGGAGTGGATAAAGCTATAGGGCAGGTATTGTATAATGAGTCTTTGCAGAATGCAAAGTTTACAATTGAAGGTGTTTATGAAGATTTTCCCAAGAACAGCTCTTTTGGTGATGTGGAGATGCTGTTGTCCATGTCAACACTTGGCAAGAGGAGTACAGGAAACTGGATTGGCAATGACAGATACCGTGGTTGGGTAAAGCTTGCGCAGGGTGTTGATCCCAATTCCCTTACAGATGCCATACATAAGATGCAGGAGCAGAACCAGCCCCTTGAGGAATTTGAGAAAAGCGGCCTTAAGTTGTGGTATTACCTTGAGAGTGCCGGCAAATCACATCTGTCTGTGGCTACCAACAGGAATATGGTAATTATGTTGGCGTTGGTTGCATTTATTCTTATTGCGGCATCTGTTATAAACTATGTGTTGAATGCCATCTCTTCTGTGGTTACAAGGGCCAAGGAGGTGGGTGTAAGAAAGTGCTACGGGGCACAAAACGGCAATATCATGTGGCTGCTGTTCAAGGAGACAGGCTTAAATATGTTGTTGTCGGGAGCAGTGGCAGTTGCAATTGTGTTGGCAATGCAGGGATGGATTTCTAAACTTTTGGATGCCTCGTTGGGGGCATTGTTTACCCCGCAGGCTGTCTTGCTGGCGGTAGGGGTTTGTACTTTGGCATTTCTTGTTTCTGCGGTTATTCCTGCAAGAATATTTATGGGAATCCCGGTTTCTACAGCTTTCAGAAACTACAGGGAATCCAAAAGGAAATGGAAACTGGCGTTTCTTGGTGTGCAGTTTACATTTACCACTTTCATGGTTGTTGTCCTTATTGTTTTTGCACGGCAGTATGATATGATGCTCAATGACAATTTGGGGTATGAGTATGATAATGTCCTGATCATTAATATGCCGGGCTCTTCAGGGGATGAGTGCTTTAAGGTGAATGATGCTGTTGCAGCTCTGCCTGTTGTGCAGAAAAGTGCTGTGGCTTCAACTGTTCCGGTTGCAGGTTCGTCGGGAAACAATGTCTATTTGCCCGGTGATGAGAGGGAGCTGTTCAATATTGCAGACCAGTATAACTATTCGGAAGGTGCTGCTGAGGTGTTTGGTATAAAGTTCCTGGAGGGAAGGGAGGCTGTTGCAGCAAATGAGGTGGCTGTGAGCCGCAAGTTTGTGGAGAAGATGCAGGAGTTTGCAGATTGGTCCGACGGGGCAATAGGCAAGGGAATCATTTTAACCGAACACAGCCAAACCAAAGAGGATATTTTTACAATTTGTGGTGTATATGAGGATTATAAAATTGGTGGAGTGTATGTAGATGAGAGGCCAAGTATCCGTCTGGCAGCTGTAAGGGGAGACAAGAGCCTTTATCTTGCGGGGGTTGTCCTTAAGGTGCATGAGCTTACCCCGGAAGCCATAGCCTCTGTGCAGGAAGTTGTGGATAATATTCTTCCCGACAAGGAAATTGAGGTTATGGCGTATGCAGACGGTATGATGGAGGCTTTTGTGGATATCAGGAACATTAAGGATGCAATCCTTTTGGGTGGCCTGTTCTCTTTAATCATTTCCATCTTTGGCCTGATAGGTTACATTAGGGATGAGACTTACCGCCGAAGTGCAGAAATGGCTGTCCGTAAGATAAACGGTGCCCTCCCTGGAGAAATTGTGGGACTTTTTGTCTTTGATGTACTCAAATTGGCCGTTGTAGCTGCCGTACTGGGCAACATTGCAGCATATGTGGTCAGTGATGCCGTTCTTGAGAGGTTTGCACAAAAGGTTCCATTAGATGCCTGGATGTTTGTTGCCGGCTCTGCTGCCGTAATTCTTATTATAACAGCTACAGTTGCTGCCAACAGCCTCCGTATTAGCCGTGCCAATCCTGTGGATTCGCTCAAAAACGAGTAAATAGTAAATAGAAAATTAAAATAAATTAAAAATTTGAAGTTATGATTAAGGTAACAGATTTAAGCAAGGTTTTTAGAACTGAAGAGATTGAGACAACAGCGTTGAATGGTGTTTCTTTTGAGATTAAGGATGGTGAGTTTGTGGCAATTATGGGACCGTCGGGATGCGGAAAGTCTACATTGCTGAACATTATGGGATTGCTGGACAATCCGTCGGGAGGAAGCTATATGTTGTTGGGCAGCGAGGTTGGACAGTTGAAGGAGAAGGAGCGCACCAAGTTCCGCAAGGGTAACATAGGCTTTGTGTTCCAGAGCTTTAACCTTATTGATGAGCTTAATGTGTACGAGAATGTGGAGTTGCCGTTGAGGTATCTGAACATTTCTGCAAGTGAGCGCAAGCAGAAGGTTGCGGAGATCCTCAAGAGGATGGGCATCTCGCACCGTGCAAAACACTTCCCGCAGCAGCTTTCGGGAGGTCAGCAGCAGAGGGTGGCAATTGCCCGCGCAGTGGTTTCAAATCCTAAACTTATCCTCGCCGACGAGCCTACAGGTAACCTCGATTCAAAGAACGGCAAGGAGGTGATGGACCTTTTGAGCGAGTTGAATGCAGAGGGTACCACAATTGTAATGGTAACCCACTCGCAGAAAGATGCTGCCGTTGCCCAGAGGGTTATCAACCTGTTCGACGGCCAGATTGTAGGGGATGTTAAAAATGAGTTGTAGTTTGTGATACAATTATGAAAAGACTATTTAGAGGTTCGGGCATTCTGAATCTGTTGGGAATGACGGTTGCGTTTGCGTCGCTGTACATTCTGCTGGTGCAGGTGTATCATGATCTTACCTACAACAAGGGGATAAAAGATGCCCAGAGGCTGTATATAATGGCGGTCCCAAGCTGGTTTGAGGAGGGGAACCTGCAGGTGAGCATGAACAGGCCTGTTGCCTCAATGATAGCGGGCCAGTCCCCTATGGTGGAGAGTTATGGCGTTGCCAGGATAAATATAGACAATAAGCGCCCGGTGTTTATAGGGGAGGGGGAGAACCAAAAACAGTATTCGGCAGGTATATCTGAATTCACAAGAGGGGCTCTGGACGTGTTCGGCTTTAACCCTGTTGCCGGAACATTTGAGGGGATTGAGAAAACAAATGCCGTTGCCATAAGTGAAAAGATGGCCAAAGCGATGGGTGCAGGTGTAGGGGACGCCGTAAGGCTGATCTCAGAAACGGGAACCCCATACACCGTGGCGGCAGTTTATGAGGATATGCCTCTGAACAGTGATCTTGGAAATGTAGAGGTGTTTTTCTGCAACCAGCTGGAAACCAATGGTGTGGACAATTGGAGCGAGTGGGGATACAACAATTTTGTAAAACTTACCTCTGCTGCAGAGCTGGAGGCTTTTGAGGAGGGGGCAGTAAAGATAGTGGAGAAGGTCATCAGGGAAGAACTCTTTGCAAAGGCCCCTCCAGGGGAAGAAATTACCGAGGAAGATGTACAGGAGTACATCAAAAGGGCAACCCCAAAACTCATACCATTTGAGGAACTTTATTTTGCACAGAACCTGGATAACCACTCCGGCCGCCAGGGTAACCGCACCACAACCCTTACCCTGCTGGCAGTCGCAATCCTCATTGTGGTAATCACCCTCATCAACTTTGTAAACTTCTTCTTTGCGCAGGTGCCCATGAGAATAAGAAGTGTGAACACCCGCAAAATCCTGGGAAGCAGCAGGGGTGCCCTTGTGAGGAACCTTATGGCAGAATCGGGCGCCCTGGTGGCAGTCTCATTGTGTGCGGCAGTTGCGGTGGTACTCCTGTTCAAGAGTTCCACATACGCCAACCTCATAAGCTGTTCACTTGCTTTTCCCGACAATTTTCCTGCAATCCTCATAACCGTTGCAGCTGCGATTGTGATGACAGTGGCATCAAGTGTATACCCGGCTCTCTACATCACCTCATTCCCGCCGGCACTTGCAATAAAAGGATCTTTCGGGATGAGTGCAAAAGGGAAAACCTTGAGGTATGTGCTCATTGCACTGCAGTTTGTAATTTCCATCTCGTTTGTGATATGTGCAATCTGCATAAAGAGGCAGCACTCCTATATGATGAACTATGATATGGGATTCAACAAGGAGTATCTTCTTACAGCAGACCTTCCTATTGGCAGTTTTCAGGCAAGGGAGACCATTCAGGGTGAGCTGCTCAAGTCTACATTGATTAAAGATGTTGCCTGGGCTGCAGGTCCGCTGGTAAATACCACCAGAATGAGTTGGGGACGCCCATTTAAGGATGGGCAGATAGGCTTTGATTCCTATCCCGTTTCATGGAATTTCCTCCGCTTTATGGGAATTGAGGTGGTTGAAGGGAGGGATTTTACAGAATCTGATGAGGTGAGTGAAAACGGAGTGTTTATCTTCAACCAGGTAGCCAAGAACAAATTTGGCCTCACCCTGGAAGACAGGATAGCAGGACATAAGGGGGTGACGGACATTGCCGGCTTCTGTGAAGATTTTCAGTTCCGTCCGCTGCAGTATGAACTTACCCCGTTTGCATTCTACATATTTGGCAAGGAGCCATGGTGGCAGACAACACATCTGTACATAAGATGTGAGGCCGGAGCCAAGGTGAGCGATGTAACCGAAGCACTGCGTGAAACAGTACACAATTATGCTCCCGACTATCCTGTAGAGAAACTCAATGTTAACTTCTTTGACCATGAACTTGGCTACATGTACCAGAAGGAGAAGAACCTTACCACTTTGGTTACACTCTTTACAGTAATGGCAATCATCATCTCCCTTATGGGAGTGTTCGGGCTGGTAATCTTTGAAACCCAGTACCGCCGCAAGGAGATTGGTGTGCGCAGGGTGCACGGCTCAACAATTGGGGAAATCCTGCAGATGTTCAACCTCAAGTTTGCAAAGCTTCTGCTCATCTGCTTCATAGTGGCAGCCCCATTAAGCTGGTTCATAATTGACTATTACTACAGCACCTTTGCCTACAGCGCTCCAATAAGCCTATGGATCTTTGCCCTGGCGTTCTGCATGGTAGCGGTAATTGTATCGGTAGTGGTAACAGCCGGCAGCCTCAAGGCAGCAATGGAAAATCCGGTGAGTTCATTAAAAAGTGAATAATAAAAAGTTATGAAAAGTTATTTGAGATTCCTTTCCCGAAACAAGCTCTACACCGCCATTGAGGTGGCGGGGTTGGGCATTGCGCTGGCGTTTGTGGTGTTCATAGCCACATTTGTGGCGGGAGAGCTTGGGTACGACAAGCACCTCAGGAATACGGAGAATATATTTGTAGGTCATGAAGATCACTTCTCTATAATGAGTTATACAACAGGTGATCTTGTGAAGGAAACCTGCCCCGAAGTGGAGGAGGTGTGCAGGTTTCTTTCAACGGCCGTAATTGGCGGTGTGGCATTGGAGAAAACTGTGGGGGAGGAGACAACTCCGCAGAATGCAATCATAGCTGATACCTCTTTCTTCAGATTCTTCACATTCCCGTTTGTGGAGGGAAGGGGCGAGGATGCCCTTTCGCAGCCCGATGCTGTTGTGGTGAGCGAATCGTTTGCCAAAGCACATTGGGGCAGCAAATCCCCATTGGGAGAAAAGCTGCAGATTACCGTTGGCAACGGAAAGAAGGACCTCTTCATAGCCGGTGTATATGAGGATATAAAGAGATCGGTTTTCCCAAAGGCAGATATTATTTACGGCACGCACCACATAAAGGAGATGTATCCCAACCTCATAAGGGAAGGCAACGGAACAGCTGTAAGCTTCTACAGGATTACGGCGGGGGCAGATCTGCAGCAGGCTCAGGAAAAGGCCCTGGCCACCCTCAAGGAGAAGGATATCCTGTTTGAAGTGGGGATGATGAAGAACTTTTATTTCTCCCCGTTCTCAAAGATACATTATGGCATTACCGTGCAGAGTTTTCCGTTTGAGGGTATCATAAACTTCAATTTTGTAATGCTGTTCCTGGCTGCAGGAATTCTGCTGCTGGTGTTTGCACTGCTCAACTACATCTCCCTCACTGTTGCCCAGATAGGATTCAGGGCAAATGAGATGGCCACCCGCCGCCTCCTGGGAGAGCAGAAATGGGAAATTGTTTCCCGATATATAAAGGAGGCTCTTCTCCTCACAACATTCTCATTTGTATTGGCATTGCTGCTCATAGAGGTGTTCGGTCCGTATGCGGAGAAACTTGTCGGGAAGGAGATATCACTTGTGGATAACCTTGGAATATGGGAAATTGTGGTGATGGTGGCAAGTGTGTTTGTGGTGTCGCTGCTGGCAGGAATCATTCCGGCTATGCTTGTGGCAAAATACAAACCAATTGATGTGGTGAAGGGGGAGTTTGCCGTTTCCGGGAGGATGGTGCTGGGGAAAGTTTTCATTGGGGTACAGAATGTTGTGGCAATATCAACCTTGTGCATTGCGTTGGCAATGTTTGTACAGTTCCGTCACCTTCTCTCGCGCGACAGCGGTTACACCAAGGATAACCTCATTACCCTTGAGGGGGCACAAAGGGGTGCAGATTATTATCCCGACGAACTTTTGCAGTTGCCTTTTGTGGAGGAGTTGGGATGGCTGCAGTCGGCCCCTGTGCATACCGACAGGAGCGGTATGGGAATGTCCCATAGAGGGGAACAGGTACAGTTGGAGGGAATTTATGGCGACAGTACAGCCTTCAGGATGCTTGGATTCAATGTGGTTTCCTTCAATGGGGATGTACACCCTTCAGACGGTACATTATGGCTCACAGAGGGGGCAATGAAGGGGTTGGGACTTGATTATTCAGACCGCAATGTGGTGTTTGGAACCAATGATTCCTATGGCATTTGCGGAGTGATCAGGGATTACCAGAAAGGGAACCGTACAATTGAAGATTGCGCCTCTTCAAACATAATATGGTGGAATATGGAGTACAAGGGTGAGGAATCTTTCCCGTATCTGAGACGCATTCTGCTTAAGGTGAGCGGAGACGAGGATGTTGCTGCGGCTGAATTGGAAAAATTCTACAGGGAGCGTGACAATGTAAGCGGTATCAATGTCTATCCGTTGAACAGACATTACAGGCGCTACTTTACCTCAGAGGAGAATAACCTCAAACTCATTACCGCCTTTACAGGGCTGGTAATTCTCCTCTCGGCAATGGCCATGCTGGCAATGAGCACCTACTACACCCGCCAGCAGTCGCGTAACTGGTCTGTCCGCAAGGTGTTTGGCTGCAGCAGAGGTGAAGTGTTCCGCAATATGGCTCTCGGCTTCCTTAAAGTTGTAGGCGTGGCTGCCATCCTGGCTATCCCTCTGGGCTACATTGTTGTAGATAACTGGCTTTCCGGATACTCCTACCGCATAGACAACCACTGGTGGCTTTACCTCTTTGCCGTAATCCTTGTAGCCTCCGTAGCTGTAGCCTCAATCACCTGGCAGGCCGTGCGGCTGATGAATTCCAACCCTATAAAGGAGTTGAAGCAATCGTGACGTCGTCCTTTTTTACAATCACCTGAATTTCAGGTGATTGTAAACGGAGGTTTTGGAATTTTCCAAAACCTCCGTTTTTTAATTTATTGAGAATCAATAAATTGTAAAAAAGGACGACGTCACAACCCCAAAGCTTTGGCCACCCCTTCGCCGTAGGCGGGGTCTGCAAGGAAGCAGTTGCGCACATGGCGTTCTTTGATGAACTTTTCGCAGCCGGCCATGGCGCGGGCGGTGTTTTCAAAGAGCAACTGCTGTTCTTCCGGAGTCATGAGGCGGAAGAGGGCTCCGGGCTGTGAGTAGTAGTCTGAATCGTATTCACGTTCCGGGTAGTTGTACACATCGGCCCCCGGCTCACTTATATCGTGCGGACCTGTCTTCTCAATGGCATTGCCTGTAATCCTCAAAGGGGGATCCTTGCGGGTTGGGTCTTCCATCCACTCCCCGTAACTGTTGGGCTCGTATCCGAGGGTTGAGCCGTAGTTGCCGTCAACCCGCATGGCGCCGTCGCGGTGGTAGGCGTGTACCTTGCAGCGGGGACGGTTTACCGGAATCTGCTCAAGATTTACCCCAAGGCGGTATCGCTGGGCGTCGCCGTAAGAGAAGAGGCGCCCCTGAAGCATTTTGTCGGGAGAAAAACCTATTCCGTCAATTATGTTCTGGGGGTTGAAGGCTGCTTGCTCCACCTCTGCAAAGTAATTCTCCGGATTGCGGTTGAGTTCCAGGATGCCCACTTCGTGGAGGGGAAAATCTCCGTGGGGCCACACTTTTGTGAGATCGAACGGGTTTATCTCATACGATTGGGCCTGCTGCTCCGTCATCAGCTGCACCTGGAACAGCCAGCGGGGATAGTCGCCCCGCTCAATGGCCTCATAGAGGTCTCTCTGGTGAGACTCACGGTCCTTGGCAATTATCGCCTCAGCCTCCTGGTCGGTGAGGTTGCGGATTCCCTGAAGGGTCCTCAGATGGAATTTTACCCAGGTGCGTTCGTTCCTTGAGTTTATGAAGCTGTAGGTATGGCTTCCAAATCCGTGCATATGGTGGT
>JAFOER010000176.1 GCA_017380095.1 Bacteroidales bacterium | reverse complement strand
GATACCCTCATCACCGCACTCGCGGATGCCCTGTACCAGCGGAATCTGGCCAAGGAGCGGAACGTTGTATTTCTCAGCCATCTTTTTGCCGCCGTCCTTTCCAAAAATGTAATATTTGTTTTCAGGAAGCTCTGCCGGGGTAAACCACGCCATATTCTCCACAAGGCCAAAGATAGGCTTGTTGATGTCCTTGTTGCGGAACATGTTTATTCCCTTCTCAACATCGGCCAATGCAACTGCCTGAGGGGTAGTTACAATGATGGCGCCATTTAGAGGAATGTCGTGTACCATGCTTATGTGTATGTCGCCTGTTCCCGGAGGAAGATCCAGCAAAAGGAAATCAAGCTCGCCCCATTTAACCTGCAGGGTCATCTGTTTGAGGGCGTTGCAGGCCATTGCACCTCTCCAGATAAGGGCCTGCTCAGGTTTTGCAAAATATCCTATGGACATCCATTTTACGCCAAATTTCTCAACAGGGATTATAAGTTCCCCTACAGTTTTTCCGTGAGGGTTCTTGCCCATAGGCTTGCCGGAAGGGTCCTGGTCTGCGATGGCAGCCTCGCCGTTGTCGGTATAGCCGTCCTCGTAAATGAATTCCACGTCGGGAACAGCACCCTCAGTACCTGTCATCTTGGGGATTGAAGGGCCGTAAACGTCGGCATCGGCCAATCCCACCTTGTAACCCATTTTTGCAAGGGTGATGGCAAGGTTCACTGAAACGGTAGATTTGCCTACGCCACCTTTGCCGGAAGCAATGGCAATAATCTTACCAACAGTCTCCAGCTGCTCCTGGCCCAACTCAAGTTTCTTTGCCTTTTTAGGGGCTGCACCCTCGCGAACCATCTCAATGATGCTCACTTTTACCCCTGGCCACACTGCGTTGAGGGCCTCTTCACAACCCTTCTTCAATGCGCCTGCAAGGGCATCGGGAGACTTGAATACAAGTTTGAACTTAACCTTGAAACTGTCCGGTATTTCATTTCCTACAGCATCCTTGAGAGGTTCAACTTTCACATCCTCCACAAGGCCAAGGTCTGTTATGCTTTTGTCAAATGCCGGGTGGATTACCCCACCCAGCACTTCAATAATTTCAGATGTTGTCATTTCCAAAATGTTTTTCCCGACAATTTATATCAGATGATTCTCTTTGTAATTTGTCGGGAAGGAGAATTTATCTAACAATATTCATCTCGTTGAGAAGGTATCCTGCACCGCCGAATTTGTCAATGATGAACAACACGTAGCGGATATCAACGTTGATACAGCGCTGAAGGCTTGGCTCAAAGATAACGTCGCCGCTCATTGCCTCCCAGTTGCCGTCAAATGCAAGGCCAAGAAGCTCACCTTTGTCGTTAAGTACAGGAGAACCTGAGTTTCCGCCGGTGATGTCACCGTTACACAAGAATGCAACAGGCATCTTGCCGTTCTCAAGAGCGTACTCGCCAAAATCTTTCGCTTTCCACAACTCCTTAAGTTTTGCTGGAACTACAAACTCCCAGTTGTTAGGGTCCTCTTTCTCCATAACACCGTCCAAAGTGGTGATATAGTCATAAATCACAGCATCTTTTGGTGAGTAAGGAAGAACCTTGCTGTAAGTAAGGCGCATTGTTGAGTTTGCATCGGGGTAAGAAGCGTTGTCGCCCATCATCTCAAGGGTACCGGCAACGTATGCCTTCTTGGCAGCATTGATCTTTGCAGAGCTTTCAAGAAGTTTAGGCATGATCATGCCTGAAACTTTGTGAAGGTCTTTTCTGAGAGCCTCAACAGGATCTGATGACAAATCCTTGCCTGCTGCAACGGCAGCTTTTGCAGCCTCGTTGTATTTCTCCTCGCTGGTATAAACGGAAGTGTCAAACAGGTTGTCTACAAAAGCGTCAATGCTTCCGCCAAACTTGCTGTCAATCTCTGCAAAGAATGCAGGGTGATATTTTGCATCAACCTTCTCCTTGTAGATTGCAATCATCCTTTTTGCGAGTTTGCGGTCTGTAGAAGCAGAGTAATCCTTGTAGAACGCCTGTCTTGTTCCACCGCGCTGTGCCCTCTGTGGAGCCTTTATAAGCTCAATTGCAGAAAGGGTCTCGCTCAAATATCTGTAAACATAAGCATACTCAGCTCTCTCCTTAATGGTGTTGTTGATTGTCTCAACAGCTGTGCCGTATTTCTCAACACGTTTTGGATCTGCAGCAACCCACTCGTTGAATGCTTTCTCCTCAGCAGCCCTGCGCTCAACAATGTTCAATTTGTCAAAGGTCTCGTTCATACCCATCCATTTCTTCCAGCCGTTTGAAGAGCCTGCATATTTGCTTGAATACTGGATTCTCACTTTAGGGTCTGCAAGCATGTCGTTCATCCAGATATCCTGTTTCTCGCCACGTACATAGATGCTGATTGCATTGTTGATTTTCTGGGTCTCCAATGCCTCCTCGCTGCTCATGAAGCGGGTAGTACGGCCAGGGAATCCAATGATCATTGCAAAATCATTCTCCTTAACACCTTTCAAAGAGATCTTCAAAGACTGTTTTGGAGTGTAAGGAACGTTCTCCTCAGAGTACTCAGCAGGGTTGTTGTTCTTGTCGGCATAAATTCTGAACACAGAGAAGTCACCGGTATGTCTTGGCCACATCCAGTTGTCTGTATCGGCACCAAATTTACCGATTGATGAAGGAGGTGCGCCAACAAAGCGGATATCCTTGAAAGTACGGGTAGTGATAAGAAGGTACATGTTGTCGTTATAGAAACTTGTAACCCTTGCCTGAAGTGTAGGATCTGCCTTTACAGCCTCCTCTTTAATCTTCTCTACCTCCTTGTTCCAGCGTTTCTTGTAATCCTCGTCATTTTTTGCCTTAGCCACAGCTTTGTTCAAGCGCTCGGTAACATCAACAAATTTGTCTATAAAAGTAACGCTCAAGCCTTTGGCAGGAAGCTCCTCCTTAAGGCTCATAGCCCAGTATCCGTCTTTAAGATAATCGTGCTCAACTGTACTCAAAGCCTGGATATTTCCGTAACCGCAGTGGTGGTTTGTAAACAGAAGTCCTTTGTCTGAAACAATCTCAGCGGTACATCCGCCGCCAAAATGAACAATTGCATCCTTTAGGCTGGAGTTGTTTATGCTGTAAATATCCTCTGCAGAAAGTTTGCATCCCATCTCCTGCATCTTCTTGATATTCAACTTCTCCAACAAAGGAAGCAACCACATTCCCTCATCTGCCTTAAGTGGGGCTGAGCCCAACAAAATGGCACATACCAATAAAAATCCTAATTTTTTCATAAATTTATCTATATTTAAAGATTATTCTAAACCTCACAAAAGTAAGAAAATGGCACTTCAAAACCAAAATATCAGGAAAATCCTTATTGCTCCCGACAAATTCAAGGGGAGTTTGACCTCTTCCCAGGCAGCAATGGCAATCCGCCGCGGGCTGGAGAAATTGGCCCTGGAGGGGAATGCCCCAGCGGGCATCTGTTTCCCGACAGATGGTGGTGATGCTTTGGGGAATACCCCGGTGGGCATCTGTTCCCAGGCTGCTGAGGGAGGCGCATTTGGAAATGGCGGTTTGCAGTTCAGGATGGTGGAGATTGCAGATGGCGGGGACGGAAGCCTGGAGGTTGTGGGGAAAAAAGTGGCAAACGGGAGGATTGTGCAGTGTGAGGCGGCAGACCCTGTAGGGGTGAGGCGTCCGGTGGAATACCTCATGTATGAGCAAGGAGGCAAAGTTTGCGCTTTTATTGAGATGGCAAAGGTATGCGGTCTGGCGCAGCTGGATCCGGCTTTGCGAAATCCACTGAAAACGTCCACTTACGGATTGGGGGAGGTGATCCTTGATGCTGCCGGCCGGGGTGCGGTTTCCATTACACTCTCTATTGGCGGAAGTGCTACCGATGATTGCGGCGCGGGTATGCTGCAGGCTCTGGGGTATCAGTTTACCGGTGCTGCGGGGGAGTTGCTGCCTGTTCCGGTGTGTGGCGGGGATTTGGAAAGAGTTGTCGGGATTAAGGAGCCGCAGGAAAAATTGTGGGGGAATGTTGAGGTAATTTGTGACGTGACAAATCCGCTTCTTGGCCCTAATGGGGCAACGGCAGTGTACGCGCCTCAAAAGGGGGCGGATTCTGATGCCCTTATAAAACTGGAGGCAGGAAAGAGGAGTTTTACCGGGGTTGCGGAGAGATGCCTTGGTGTTGCAGCGGAGAGCAAGGAGCAGCCAGGTGCCGGAGCCGCAGGTGGTGTAGGATATGCGGGGCTTGCCTTTTTGGGGGCAGGACTTGTTCCCGGGTGGAGGTTCTTTGCCCGCATTACATCTCTGGAGGAGAGTGTGGCGTGGGCCGATCTTGTAATTACAGGGGAGGGTAGCCTGGATTCCCAAAGCCTGAGCGGCAAGGTGGTGAGCGGTGTTGTTACCCTTGCAAAGGAGTACGGGAAACCTGTTATGATATTCTGTGGGGTGAACAGGTTGGGTAAGGATGAGATGGAGGCGTTGCGGCAAGAATTGGGTGGTGCTGTTGAAATCCGTTCCATTGCCTCGCTGGGCCATCCTCTTGAGGTATGCATGCGTGATGCGGCAGCACTGCTGGAGCAGCTGGCATCTGCAGGAGGGAAATGATGAATCAGAAAAGTACAGGATCTTCCAGCAATTTGTAGCTTAGCCGGTGGTATGGAGTTACTCCGTGCTCGGCAATTGCTGCGCGGTGCTCTTTGGTGGGGTATGCCATATTTCGCTCCCATCCGTATTGCGGGTATTCGGCAGCGATCTTCAGCATATACTCATCCCTGTATGTTTTGGCCAGGACAGAGGCTGCGGCTATGCTGGCATATTTGCCGTCTCCTTTCACTACGCATGTATGTGAAATGTCGCCGTATTTGTAGAACCTGTTTCCGTCCACCAGAATGTGTGTGGGGCGCACCTGAAGCTGGTCGAGCGCGCCGTGCATCCCCTTGATTGATGCCTTAAGTATATTTATGCGGTCTATCTCCTGCGGCTGGATGGCACATACTCCCCATGCAATGGCTTCCTTTTCTATTATGGGGCGCAGCTGTTCCCTCTGGCGTGCTGTAAGCTGTTTGGAGTCGTTGAGCAGCGGATGGTAGAAATCTTTTGGGAGAATGACGGCTGCGGCATATACTGGTCCTGCAAGACAGCCGCGTCCTGCCTCGTCGCATCCCGCTTCAATTCCGTCGGGAGAAAAATACGGTAACAATCCTTTCCTTTCCATTACTGCAAAAGTAATGTTTTTTGTTGTTACTGGTAGGCGGATCCCCTGTTTTTTATGTAACTTTCATTTTTCTCGTTGAGCAGGGTGACGCATTGCTTGAGGGTTGCTATTTCCTCTTCAAGGCTGTTGATTTTGGCCTGGTATCTCTTGCGCTCCATATCTGCCAGAGATGTGCCTGTAAGGATATCATCTTCAAGGACAAGCTCTTTTACTGAAACATTGAGAGCATTTGCAATATCCCATAATTTCTCATTTACAAGATTGGTCTTCCCGCGCTCGAGTTTCCTGTAGGAGTTGAGGGCCACGCTTATAAGATTGGCCATCTTCTCCTGCGAAATCCCTTTGCTGCGCCGGATCTCGTAAATTTTTTGTTTTATTGCCCCATTCTTTTTCATTGCAACAAAAATATGACCTGAAAAGGTATCAGATAAACATCTTATGGGTTTTGAAATAACACCCAACAGGTGTTATTTGCCTTTATGCGTTGCATCTTAAAAAAAATTTTTTTAAATTTGAAACCGCTTTTTTATAAAGTTGATTAATAACACAATAGAAACACTTTAAATACAATTTTAATCAAGATGAAAACTTATAATACCAGTAATGTGCGTAATGTGGTGTTGTTGGGTAGTTCCAAATCGGGAAAAACCACATTCGCTGAGACAATGATGTTTGAGGGAAAGGTAATTGAGAGAAGAGGTACTGTTGAGGGTAAGAACACCATGAGTGACAATACCGAGATTGAGCAGATTTACCAGAGATCAATTTATTCTACACTTCTATATACTGAGTTCCTTGATACAAAATTCAATATCATTGACACTCCGGGTTCAGACGACTTTGTTGGCGGTGTGTATTCAGCATTTTCAGTAGCTGAAAACGGTATCCTTCTTGTAAATGCAACACAGGGTGTTGAGGTTGGTACCGAGATTTTTGCACGCCACGCTGTAAAACACCAGAAACCTCTTATCATCGCTGTTAACCAGCTTGACCATGAGAAACAGGACTGGCAGGCTACCATCGATTCATTGAAAGCTACTTTCGGAAACAAGGTTGTTCTTGTACAGTACCCTGTAAACCCAGGTGTTGAGTTTGACACTTTCATTGATGTTCTTAAGATGAAGATGTACAAGTTCAAGGATGAGAACGGTACACGTGAGTCATTTGAGATTCCAGAGGAGTATAAGGAGGAAGCTTTGGCATTGCACCAGCAGCTTGTTGAGATGGCAGCAGAGAATGACGAGAACCTTATGGAGACATTCTTTGACAAAGGCCAGCTTACTGAGGATGAGATCCGTGCAGGTATGAAAGTTGGTATGCAGTTGGGTGATATCCTTCCTGTATTCTGTTTGTCGGCGAAGAAAGATATTGGTGTTAAACGTATTATGGAGTTTACCATCAATGCAGGTATCACTCCTGACAAAGTTGAGAACACTTTGAAGGACGGCGCTTCGGTTAAAGTTGATTCTAACGGCCCTACTTCAATTTTCGTATACAAGACTGCACAGGAGCAGCACTTGGGAGATGTATCATACTTCAAGGTAATGAGCGGCAAGCTTGTTGAGGGTATGGACGTTGTAAGCCCTGAGACCGGTGCAAAAGAGAGAATCGCACAGATTTACGCTGTAGCGGGCAAGAAACGTGAGAAAGTTACTGAGGTAATGGCAGGTGACATTGCTTGTACAGTTAAACTTAAATCAGTTAAGACAGGCCAGACACTTTGCGCCCCTGGTTGCGAGTATGTATTTGAGCCAACCCATTTCCCTGCACCTAAATTCCGTACAGCCATTAAAGCTAAAGTTGAGAAAGATGAGGAGAAATTGGGCGAGATCCTTAACAAAGCCAACGCAGAGGATCCTACAATCCTTGTAGAGTACTCAAAAGAGTTGAAACAGACCATTATCAGCGGTCAGGGTGAGCACCATATCAATATCCTTAAATGGCAGCTTACCAACACCCATAAGATTGAGGTTGATTTGTTCGCTCCAAGAATCCCTTACCGTGAGACCATTACCAAGATTGCAACTGCAGACTACCGCCACAAGAAACAGTCTGGTGGAGCTGGTCAGTTTGGTGAGGTACACATGCTTATTGAGCCTTACTATGAGGGTGCCCCTGAGACCAACAAATTCAAAGTTGACGGCCAGGAGATGGTGCTTAACGTAAAAGGCAAAGAGGAGTATCCACTTGAGTGGGGCGGTAAATTGGAGTACTACAACTGTATCGTAGGTGGTGCAATTGACGCACGCTTCATGCCAGCTATCCTTAAAGGTATCATGGAGAAAATGAACGAGGGCCCTCTAACAGGTTCTTACGCACGCGATATCAGAGTATTCATCTACGACGGTAAGATGCACCCGGTAGATTCAAATGAGATGGCGTTCAAACTTGCAGCACGTAACGCATTCAAAGAGGCGTTCAAGAAAGCTGGTCCTAAGATCATGGAGCCTATCTACAATGTAGAGATTCTTGTACCAAGCGATTGTATGGGTGATGTAATGAGTGACCTTCAGAACCGCCGTGCAATGATTGAGGGTATGAACAGTGTTAAAGGATTTGAGGTTCTTAAAGCAAGAGTTCCGCTTGCAGAGCTTTACAAATACTCTACAACCCTAAGTTCACTTACCAGCGGTAGAGCAACCTTCACAATGGACTTCGCAGACTACCAGCAGGTACCTTCAGACGTTCAGGAGAAACTTTTGAAAGCATACGAGGCAGAGGAGAAAGACGAGTAGTCTTCATCCCACCCCAAATATTACGCGGCACGCTTCACGGCGTGCCGTTTTTTTTGCTTCCCGACGTAGCGTAAACAGCGTAAAATTTTTTAAAAAGAGAAAAAGTTTGCTGTCGGGAAGAAACTTTTGCTGATTTTGGCATAGGTTTCAGATTTCTATTGGTAGTATTGCAGAACGAACAATTGCATCTAATTATGGACCTTGAAGTTATTAAAAGTAAAATCTATGAGATCCGCGGGCAGAGGGTTATGCTTGATAGGGATTTGGCCCAGATGTATGGGGTAGAAACGAAAGTTTTGAATCAGGCTGTAAGGAGAAATTTGGAGAGATTTCCTGAAGACTTTATGTTCATGTTAACTCAAACTGAGTGTAAGTCTTTGGAAATCAGTGTGAGGTCACAATTTGTGACCTCAAAATCAGGAGGCAATAGATATAGTTCTCTGGCCTTTACAGAGCAAGGTGTAGCTATGCTGTCATCGGTTCTTCGCAGTAAAACGGCAATAGAAATAAATATTTCAATCATGCGTGCATTTGTAACTATACGCAATTTTGCTTTCTCAATATCTGCGGTTACATCTGAATTGACGGAATTCAAAGAGCGTATGCTGCAAATTGAGCAGTGTTGCAAAGATAACGGAGATGCAGTGAGTGACCTTTCTGAGGACATGCAGCAGGAGTTGGATGATATCTATTTGGCACTCTCTCAATTGGCTGCAAAGCAAAAAGATAATGATGGTCTGAAAGAGAGGCAGAAGATAGGATTCAAGAAATAATTATCCCCACAGGTAGAAATCGCCTACCAGGGAGGTGTATTCCTGGGTGTAGACTCCGCCGCTCATCATTACAAGTTGTTCGCGCTGTAAGGCAGGGCGGGCAGTAGGGTGGCATTTTACAAATTCCAGCATCAGTCGTTTGGCAGGTTTGCGCTCTGTGGTGTGCACGTAGCAGATGCGGGAGGGGAACAATGCCAACTGGCCGGCATCTCCGGTATTCTGTGTGTTTTGGATATCCCCGGCCTCCTTATTTACCGTAGCCTCACAATGGATGGTCGCCGTCTCGCAATGGTTCACCGCCGCCTGTGCCATAAATTCCACCTTGCGCAGCAGTTCCTCACCCTCGGCAACCGGCAGGATGACGGCAAAAATACCCCCTTCTGCCAATAATGCGATAGAGTGGAACAGCAGTTCCCTCTGGGAAAGGGTATCGGTATGGCGGGCCATAGTCTTGGCTGCTGAGTCATTTTTTAGTGATGAAATGAAGTAGGGGGGATTTGATACAATGAGGTTGAATTTTGCGGCACTATCAGCAACCATCTCACCGGCAAACTCCTGTAGTGATTTTCCGTGCAGGTGAAAGGTAATTCCCTCCCACGGCGCAGCAGTAAAGTTTGCAGCAGCATCCTTACAGGCCCCCTCATCAATTTCTACAGCATCAATATGTGCAGCAAGACCCGCCTGGGCCAGTCTTTGTGCGGCCATAAGGGCAATTACTCCTGTCCCGGTACCAATATCCAGCGCACGCAATGGAATGCCTGCGGCATCATTGCCATCACAGGCGGCGCCGCCCACACTCATCCATGCCCCAAGGAGCACGGCGTCGGTGTTCACCTTCATGGCGGAATGCTCCTGCACTACCTCAAACTGTTTGAAACGGAATGCCCCCATAGCGCTACAAAACCTCCTCTACATCTGTGCAATTGGCGGAATCTCCGCATTTTTGGCACCATTTCCAGAGCCCACAATCACTCCATCCTTCATCTCAATGCAGCGGTCGCACATGCGGGCCAGCTCCATCTCGTGGGTGACAATTACAATGGTCTGGTTATATTTCTCGCGGAGCATGAAGAACAGCTTGTGCAGTTCCTCCTTGTTGCGACTGTCCAGGTTTCCCGACGGTTCATCTGCAAGCAGCACTGCAGGATTGTTCATCAGCGCCCTTGCAATGGCCACCCTCTGCTGTTCTCCGCCACTCATCTGCATGGGTTTATGGTGCATTCTCTCCCCCACGCCCAAATCCTCCAGCAGCATCCTGGCCCTCGCTTCAACCTCCTTGCTTCCCCACTTCGCACCCCCAATCAGCGCCGGCATCATCACATTCTCAAGTGCAGTAAACTCCGGCAGCAGGTGGTGGAACTGGAACACAAACCCTATCTCGCGGTTGCGGAATGCCGCAAGGGATTTGTCGGGAAGGGCAAAAATGTCTGTTCCCGCAATCTTCACTTTTCCTCCCGACGGCTCCATGAGGGAACCCATAATGTTCAACAATGTGCTCTTTCCGGCGCCGCTGGCACCCACAATGCTTACCACCTCACCCTTGGCAACCGAAAGGGAAACCCCTTTGATCACCTCCAGGCTTCCGAAAGATTTGTGTATGTTCTCCAACTGGATCATAATTCTGCTTCTTTGATGTACAAAGGTACTTAAAAATATTTTGTATATTTGAATCGATTAAGTTTATAAAAATATATGTACACTGTTTACAGGAAATCATTGTGGAAGAGCTCAGTTTTTTATGCTTTCTTGCCCCCAACCATTTTTGGAGCAGTTGTGTTGATGCTAAGTTTTGATGTACGAAATATCCAGTATTGGAATTATGCCAACTGGATTGCTTCCGGTTTTATATTTTTAATTCTTGGGGCCATTTATTGGTTTGGTCTTGTCAAGTACAGTTTTTATGTAGTTGCTACAAGCAGCAGTATAATGGTGAAAAACCTTTTTATACCGTTGCTGGATAAAGAATACAGGTACAGTGACATCAGCAAATGTTTGATCAGTTCAGTCCCAAGGGGGAATATTTATATGCAGTTTTTAACGGCCAATTCTCCAAAATGGTCAACTTTTTACGGAGTGGAACTGGTATGTAAAGAAGATCTTGACTCAATCAGGAGCACTTTGCTGCAAAATGGAATAACAGTTGTAGATAAGAAGAGTTAGAAAAAAGACCACCGTTCGGGTGGTCTTTTAATTTTTACCTACTCAGCTGCTTTATGAGCATTACCCTGAATTTTTCCTCCAGGGTTGAGGTTTTGGCAGCTTTTTTTACCGGAAGTACTTTTGAGATAGCCTTGTAGGTCTCTTCATGTACCTGAGCTTCTGCCTGTACTGCCGCAAAGTATCTGGCCATAAGAGCCTCAATCTCCTTGTCTGTGGCAGTGTCTGATTTCAGGGCTTCATTCAAGGCCTTGAGGGTTCTGTTTATCTCCCTGCGTGCATCGTGGCTCTTTTTCCATCCCTCGTTATATACTGGCCAGAACTGTTGCGCCTCCTGTGGAGAGAGGTCCAGTTCCTGGGTAAAGAATGCAATCTTCTGGCTCTGTATCTCTTCCCTTGTAGGGTATTTATTCTTTTCCTGGGCAGGGGCGTCCTGCTGTTCCTGATTCTGGATTGTCTCTGCAGGGCATTGGGTTCCCCTGTGCTGCTCACCGTATTTGTTTTGTGCCAGGGCAGCCGAACCTGCAATCAGTACGACAAGTATTGTGCTTATGATGTGTTTCATTGTTCCAAGTGTTTTGTTATTCCAATAGTGCTATTGCTGTTGACGGGAGACGGGTGTCAATAAGGTATTGTTCTATTGTTTCCACGTCCAGCTCCAAAGTTTCTGTCTGGGATTGTGTATCTGAATCGCCTTCTGCATACAGATCCTCCACAGTAATGTCCAGTATGCTTATGATGTCATCTTCAGAAATCTCATCCTGTGAGGCCTCTGACAGTATTGTCGCATTTTCCTGTGAGCCGGAGGTATAGGTGCCGGTAAGTTTCATGGTGCTCCAGCCAATGCCGAATACCATTGCAAATACGGCAACCAGTGCAAATGCCGGTTTGAAGTATGTCATGAATGTTGCAGGTGCAGCCTCCTCAGCCTCTTCGCTGTAAGGCTGTGCTACAGGCATTGCAGAGATTTTCTGCATTACCTCATCCTGCACAGAAGTGAAATATCCTGCGGGTACGCCAAAAGGATTCTCTTTAAGAGAACTTCTGCTTAGGATGTCTTCCATTTCTTTTTTCTGTTTCATATTCTGTTCCTCCAACTCTTTGACTCATAAATTGTAAAAAGGTTTAATCGCAAAATTTCTCCTGCAATTCTTCCTTTACTTTTTTGTATGCGTGATGGTATGATGCCTTAAGTGAACCTACACTTGTCCCCATGATTTCTGCTATCTCCTCGTATTTGAGTTCCTGGAAATAACGGAGGTTGAATACTGCCCTCTGTTTGTCGGGAAGATGCAGGATGGCCTTGTGGAGGGCCATCTGGAGTTTGTCTCCATTGAAAGAAGGGTCGCTCTGGAGCTTGTTTGCAAGTGTGGTGTCGTAGTTGCTCAACGAGAACATTGCGCCAATCCTTTTCTTTTTAAGGAAAGTAAGGGTTTCGTTGGTGGCAATGCGGTATACCCAGGTGTAGAGTTTTGCCTCTTCCCTGAAGGAGGGGAGGTTTTCCCAGATCTTCACCAGTGTGGATTGCAGAAGGTCGTTTGAGTCTTCGTGCGAGCAGGTGAGTTTGCGGATGTGCCAGTAGATGCGTTCCTGATATTTTTGGACAAGAAGATTGAAGGCAAACTCCTGTTTGCCTTCAGTCCTGTACAGTTCAAGTATCTCCTTGTCTTCCAAAATATCCCTTTTTTATTTGCGTGCCATTGCCCTTTTGCTTGCTGCAACAATGTTCTCCGCATCAAGGCCGTAAGCCTTCATAAGTGCAGCAGGTGTACCGCTCTGGCCAAATTTGTCTTTAATTGCAACGTACTCTACAGGTGCTGGTTTGTTTGCTGCCAATACTCCCGATATCAATTCGCCCAAACCGCCTGCAACAAAGTGCTCCTCTGCTACAACAACTGCTCCTGTCTTTGCCGCTGATTCTAAGACTGCTTTCTCGTCCAAAGGTTTAATGGTATGGATGTTTATTACCTCAGCTTTAATGCCCTCTGCCTCCAAAGTCTGGGCAGCCTGGATAGCCTCCCATACAAGGTGGCCGGTTGCAAAGATGGTTACATCTGTACCCTCAATAAGGTGAAGGGCCTTGCCAATCTCAAATTTCTGGTCCTCAGGTGTGAAGTTAGGGACACCCGGACGGCCGAAACGCAAGTAAACCGGGCCAACGTGTTTTGCAGCTGCAATTGTGGCTGCTTTTGTCTGGTTGTAGTCGCAAGGGTTGATTACAACCATATTAGGCAACATTCTCATAAGGCCAATGTCCTCAAGGATCTGGTGGGTTGCACCATCCTCACCCAAGGTGATGCCGGCGTGTGACGCTGCAATCTTCACATTGGTGTTTGAGTATGCAACGCTCTGGCGGATCTGGTCGTAAACGCGGCCGGTTGCAAATGCTGCAAATGAGCCTACGAACGGAATCTTGCCGCTAAGGGCCATACCTGCTCCAACGCCAATCATATTTGCCTCGGCAATACCTGCCTGGTAGAATCTGTCGGGATGAGCCTTTGCAAATGCATCCATCTTAAGTGAACCTGTAAGATCTGCACACATTGCTACCACATTGGGGTTCTCGTCTCCAATAACAGACAAACCGGCACCAAAGCCACTTCTGGTGTCCTTGTTACCGGTGTTTATAAATTGTTGTTTTTCCATTATAGTGTTTTAAGTATTAGCGGTTAACGTTTCTTTTAAAAGAGAGCCAGATACAAACCTATGTTAAAGTAGAATGACTGCCTGTTGTCGGCCTTTATCTTTCCTACGTCAGATTTGTTGGTGCTCCAATTATAGCCTGCTGTAATGTTGGCTCCCCAAATGCCTGTATCTCCTGCAATTCCTATAGGAACAAGCACTCCTATTTCAGGTGAAAGGAGGAACCCCCAATTGTTGTCCCACACATCTATGTCCTGGATAACTATATGCTGACCGGCAGATAGTGCTCCAATGCCCAATCCTGCATATGGCATTACTGTCCCAAACTGGTTGAAGAAGTATTTGCCCTGAACCTTTATGGGGAATGCCTGGGTGTATCTGTACTGTGCTGCATTTACTGCAGTGTTGGCGTCCGGCCTGTAGATTTTCTGACCCACTTTTTCATGGTAGTTGTTGTAGCTCAAGTCAAACCCTACCGCAATGTTGTCAGTTACAAAATATGCCCAATTTGCATTTATTCCCTCAAAGCTCATTTTTGAAACAAAATCCCTGCTGTCACCAACCGGAATGTTGGGTTGCCAGTTGATGGAGTATATCTGTCTGATGTTGTTTCCGTAATACTGTGCTCTGGCCACGCCTGCACAACATAGGCTGATTGCCAGAATGAATAATATCCTTTTCATATACTGCAAGTTTTAAATTATTTTGGAGGGAGAATGGTGAATACCTCGTTTACGGCTTCAAGAAGTTCCTGCTGGGTATGTCTGCCGTTGAGGATTTCCCTTACAAGGCCATGCCATACAACAGGTACGTTCTGCTCTGTAGCCACATTCACCACATCTGCAACTTCAATAACAAGGCTTCCTGTAGTATAGGAAGTGATGAACCAGGTCTGGTAAGGATAATAGGAACCCCATCCGAACCAAGGGTAATAGTTATAGTTCCACCACCAGTCCCAGTCGTTCCAATAGCCGGGATACATGTAGGTATTGGCTTTCTGGATATAGGCAAGATCCACAAGAAGATCCGGGTTCCCGTCTGCATCAACCTGAGTGTATCCGTTGGCATTCATATTACGGACAACTTCTGCAATTATCAGATCTGTGGTGTCGTTGCTCAGTCGGGCCTTGAATCCGTCTTTTACAACTGTTATTGAATCTGTAATTGCATAACTGCTGAATTTTGAAAAGTCAACAGCGTCTGCCTTGCGGGCAATGGTGAGAATCTGGTCCCGTGTCTCATCCATGTTGCTTCCGGGGCCCCAGGAACATGAGGCAACCAGCGCACCCACAAAAATCATTAGCAAAAATCTTGGTTTCATACTGTTTGTAGTTTAATAAAAACAGTATATTAACAAGATTGGAGATGTGTTGTTCAACAAGTCAAAGAACTAAAAAGCAGGCTTCTAGTAGTCTCCAAGAGTCTCCTGCAGCTGAGCAAGCGCTTTCTCGGCAAGTTCAGGTTTAGGCGCTTTTCCGTGCCACTCGCAAGTGCCTTCCATAAAGTCTACACCTTTACCCATATTGGTCTTCATAAGGATCATTACAGGTTTCTCCTCTTTTGCCTCCATCTCCTTGGCCTGTTTGAATGCAGCAAGGATTGCCTCCATATTGTGGCCGTCTGCAACAATCACATTCCATCCGAACGCTTTCCATTTTGCCTCAAGGTCACCAACTCCGAACACCTCGTTTACGGTACCGTCAATCTGCTGGCCGTTCCAGTCTGTGATGGCAATAAGGTTGTTCAACTTGTTGTGTGCGGCAAACATTGCAGCCTCCCACACCTGTCCTTCCTCGCTCTCGCCGTCACCCATAAGAACATATACGTAGTTGTTTTCCTTGTCAAGTTTCTTCCCGATAGCGGCACCTGCTGCAACAGAAAGGCCCTGTCCAAGAGAACCCGATGCCTCATAAACGCCAGGCAGCCCGCTCTCAACGCAAGGGTGTCCCTGAAGACGTTTTCCGAATACCCTGAAATCTGCAAGCTCCTTTACAGGGAAATATCCGCTGCGAGCAAGGACGCTGTAGAATACTGGGGACATGTGGCCTGCCGAAAGGAAGAACATGTCATTATCTTTGCCTGTTCTGCACCAAGAAGCAGGTGAATGTTTCATTTCAGAGAAGAAAAGGGCAGTCATGATGTCTGTACTGCTAAGGCTTCCTCCCGGATGTCCGCTCTGGGCAGCGGTAACCATCCTTATTATATCTCTTCTTACTTGAGAAGCTATATTGTTGAGCTCCTGAATGTTTGACATAATTTTTAAGCGTATTGTTAAGGTTTATAATTTTGCGAATTTAGTGTATAATTTGCTAAAAAACAACGCAAATTGCGTATATTTGCAACGCATTAACTTGGCGTAAAAAGTCAAAATTTCAAGTAGTAAATGAAGAATATTAGGAATTTCTGTATTATAGCGCATATAGACCACGGAAAGAGTACCTTGGCAGACAGATTGTTGGAGGCTACAAATACATTGTCGGCCAGAGAGATGGAGAATCAGGTGCTGGATTCAATGGATCTTGAGAAGGAGAAGGGAATCACCATCAAGAGCCACGCAATCCAGATGCAGTACAAGAAGGACAACCAGACATATACCCTGAACCTTCTTGATACTCCCGGCCACGTGGATTTCTCATACGAGGTGTCACGTGCAATTGCCTCTTGTGAGGGAGCGCTGCTTATTGTAGACGCAACACAGGGCATTCAGGCCCAGACAATATCAAACCTCTATCTGGCTTTGAACAATGACCTTGAAATTATCCCTATCATCAACAAGATTGATATGGATGCTGCAATGGTAGATGTGGTGAAGGACCAGATTGTAGATCTTCTGGGATGTGATGAGGAGGATATTCTCCTTGCCAGCGGCCGTACCGGCCAGGGCGTTCCT
>JAFOER010000175.1 GCA_017380095.1 Bacteroidales bacterium | reverse complement strand
ATAGCGACGGGGATCCACCTCTTCCCATCCCGAACAGAGAAGTTAAGCCCGTTAGCGCCGATGGTACTGCTATACCAAGTGGGAGAGTAGGTAGCCGCCAACCTTCAGAGACCTTCAGAAGAAATTCTGGAGGTCTTTTTTTATGCCTATTGATTATCAATGTTTTGTACACAAAGACGTCGTCTCCTTGAGGTCTTTTTTTTTATTATATTTGCGAAAATTTAATTTCTATGGATAGTGTAGCTTCAATAATCGGTTCCATTAACGATGTCCTGTGGACATATATTCTTATTGCAATGCTTATAGGATGTGCATTGTATTTTACGGTAAAGACAAAATTTGTCCAGTTCAGGATGTTTGGGGAGATGGTGAGACTCCTTGGAGATTCCACCTCAAGCAATTCACAAGATGGGAAAAAACATATTTCTTCTTTTGAAGCTTTTATGGTTTCCCTTGCAAGTAGAGTGGGTACAGGAAACCTTGCTGGCGTTGCTACGGCTATTGCTGTAGGAGGTCCTGGTGCAGTGTTCTGGATGTGGATTATCGCTTTGCTTGGTGCCTGCAGTGCTTTTGTTGAATCTACATTGGCACAGTTGTATAAGGTAAACGGCAAGGATTCTTTTGTGGGTGGTCCTGCTTATTATATGAAGAAAGGTCTTAAGAAGCCTTGGATGGGTTCCCTTTTTGCAGTTCTGCTTATTTTTACTTTCCCATTCTCATTCAATTCTGTACAAAGCAATACAATTTGCGCAGCTTTCCAGGAGGCATTCAATTTTGATCCTCTAATTATGGGCGTTATTCTTACAGTTCTTACTTTTCTTGTAATTTTTGGAGGTATTCAGAGGATTGCAAAAGTGAGTTCTATAATTGTCCCTGTAATGGCGGTTGGATACATTATTTTGGCTTTTGTGGTGATAGGTATGAATTTCAAGCAGATACCTGCTGTATTTGATCTTATAATCTCAAGCGCTTTCGGTTGGAACCAGGCTTTTGGAGGCATGATGGGTGCAGCAATGATGAACGGTATCAAAAGAGGCTTGTTCAGCAATGAGGCAGGAGAGGGCTCAGCTCCCAATGTTGCCGCTACTGCAGATGTTTCACATCCTGTAAAACAGGGACTTATACAGACATTGGGAGTATTCTCCGATACTTTGGTAATATGTACCAGTACAGCCTTCATCATCCTTTTCAGTGGCGTGGCTTTCGGCTCGGATTCCAATGGTATACAGCTTACGCAGCTGGCACTTTCAAGCCAGATAGGCAAGGCCGGGAATATTTTTGTTGCCGTAGCTATTCTTTTCTTTGCTTTCAGCAGTGTTATAGGAAACTACTATTATGGAGAGGCCAACCTCCGTTATCTTACAGGCAGCAAAACAGTTATGACAATTTTCAGGCTAATGGTGTGCGGTATGGTGATGTTCGGAGCCCTGGCATCATTGGATATGGCCTGGAGCCTTGCGGATTTGTGCATGGGATTCATGACAGCATGTAACCTTATAGCCATATTCATGTTGAGCAAATATGCCGTAAGGTTGCTGGATGATTACAGAAGCCAGAAGAGACAGGGCATAAAAGATCCTGTCTTTACAAAAGACAGGATGCCTGATATCCAGCAGGATCTTGAATGCTGGTAAAATTTACTCTTTCTTCAAAAGATCGGGTCTAAGACGGGCAGTTCTCTCAAGGGACTGCTCTTCTTGCCATTGGGCTATAAGTTTGGGGTTTCCCGACAACAGTACTTTGGGCACTTCCCACCCGTTGAAGTTTGCGGGACGTGTGTATACAGGTGCTGAGAGGAGATTGTCCTGGAAACAGTCGCTCAGAGCAGAAGTCTCGTCTGAAATCGCTCCCGGGATAAGTCTGATTACTGCATCACATACAACTGCAGCAGCAAGTTCACCACCGCTGAGCACATAGTCACCTATTGAGATTTCAGAAGTGATCAGGTGCTCCCTTATCCTGTGGTCTATCCCCTTGTAGTGTCCGCAAAGGATCATTATGTTCTCCATGCAGGAAAGTCTGTTTGCTATAGGCTGGTCGAGAGTTTTTCCGTCGGGAGACATATAGATTATCTCGTCGTATTCCCTTTCCTGCTTGAGTTTGTTTATGAGGGTATAGATGGGTTCTATCATAAGGATCATCCCGGCATCACCGCCATAGCTGTAATCGTCTACCTGGTGGTAATTCCCTTTTCCGTATTCCCTTATGTCGTGGATATGTATCTCTACAAGACCTTTGTTTTTTGCCCGTTGCACTATTGAGTGACCAAGTGGACTCTCCAGCAATTCCGGTACTACAGTGAGTATATCTATTCTCATAAACCGCTAAATTTTCAAATCAAAAGTAGGCAATTTTTACTATATTTGCAAGTTACTAATTTTATAGTCTGAATTTATGGACCTAGAGAGAAATTCTGCGGTGGCAAATGAAAATGATTTGACACTGGATGTTGCCCAGATTCTTGCAAATTGCAGGAGCCTGTCAGATTCAGCCAATGTTGATGGCGTGGATCTTCATAAAAATATGGAGCACTTGAAATCACAGTTTTACAGTGCACTCAACCAGCAGAAAGAGAATGCGGATGAGTTGAAGCTTGGTGAACTTGCCCAGATGGAAGCGCAGTTCAAGGAGCTGTATTCTGCATACAAATCAGAAAAAAGGGTTCAGAATGAGGATATGGAGAGGGTAAAGGAGGAAAATTATGCTGCAAAACTGCAGGTTATTGAGGAGCTGAAAACTCTCCTGGAGAAAGCTGAGGATGTTACACATACCTTCCCTGCGTTCAGGGATTTGCAGAACCGCTGGAAATCAATCAATGCTGTTCCGGCAGACGAGGCAAAGAACTTGTGGGAGACATACCAGCACTATGTTGAGAAATTTTATGACTATATAAAGATAAACAACGAGTTCAGGGATATGGATTTCAGGAAGAATCTGGAAGCCAAGACCCGGTTGTGTGAGAAGGCGGAGGCTTTGGCTGCAGATGCAAATGTTGTGAATGCATTCAAGGAGCTGCAGAAACTTCATGAGAGCTGGAAAGAGATAGGACCTGTTGCCAAGGAGCAGAGGGAGGCTATCTGGGAAAGGTTCCGCACAATTACTTCTGAGATAAACAGGAAACATCAGGCTTATTTCGAGCAGTTGAAGGTTGCACAGAAGAAGAATTTGGAGGAGAAGGAGGTTTTGTGTGTAAAGGCGGAGGAGATTGCGCAGGCAAATCCGGATTCGTCGGGAGAATGGAATGAACTTTCAAAGAAGATGGATGCGTTGCAGGCACAGTGGAAGAGTGTAGGGTTTGCTGCAAAGAAGGATAACCAGAAGATTTATGACAGGTTCAGGGCTGCTTGTGACACATTCTATAATGCAAAGAGGGAGTACTACAACAATTTCAAGAATGTGATGCTGGAGAACCTCAAGCTCAAGGAGCAGTTGTGTGAGAAGGCTGAGGCATTGATGGAAAGCCAGGACTGGAAAAAGGCTACTGACCAGTTCATTGCTCTGCAGAAGCAGTGGAAGGAGGTAGGACCGGTTGCAAGGAAACAGTCTGATGCCGTATGGAAAAGGTTCAGGGCTGCCTGTGACGCTTTCTTTGACAACAAGTCCAAACATATGGATGCTGAGGATGTGAAGCTTGAGGAGAATCTTGCACTTAAGGAGGCTCTTGTTGCAGAGGTTAAAGGGTATGTGATGTGTGAAGCCAGGGAGAAGAACATAAGTGCAATGAGGGATTTCCAGAACAGATGGAATGCCATTGGCTTTGTCCCTTTCAGGGAGAAGGAGAGAATCCAGAAAGAGTTCAATGAGGCTATGGATGCCCATTTTGCAGATATCAGGTCTCTTGAGGGTGAGAAGAAGCTCAACAAGTTCAGGAGAATGGTTATGGAGGTGAAGAATTCCGGAAAAGGTACAAGGGGTCTGAAATTTGAGAGGGAGAAACTGCTTCTCAAATACAGGAAGATGGAGCAGGATATTGCAACTTTGGAGAACAATATGGGATTCTTTGCTAAATCCAGGAATGCAGATTCCATGATAAATGACCTGGAGAAGAAGATTGCTGTAGCAAGGGAGGAGCTGGCAAGGATTGAGGAGAAAATCAACATTATTGATTCACAGTTTGAGTAATAATTAAAAAATTGATATGAATAACAAGAACACGGTTATTGGTTTTGTGCTTATTGGTCTGATCCTTGTGGGATTCAGCTGGTACAACACCAAGATTTTTAAGGAACAGGAGAGAGCCAGATTTGTGGCTGATTCAATTGCAAGGGTAGAGGCATTGAAAAATGCACCAAAAATTGATTCTGCAGTGCTTGCAATGAATGACAGTATAGCCAAAGCCCAGTATATGGCCCAGATGGCTGCGCCAATGTACAAGGATTCGCTTCTGGAGGCTGCAAGCAAGGCGCAGGAGGAGTTCTTTGAGTTGGAGAACAACAAGATTAAGGTAACCTTTACTACAAAAGGTGCCCAGGCTCAGCAGGTATTGGTAAAGGACTATTATACTCACGACAGCCTTGACCTTTATCTTATGAAGAAAGGTGCAGGCAATTTTTCTGTAGATTTCTATACCGACCAGCAGCTTTCAACCACAGATTTCAACTTTACAAAGGTTGGACAGACAGATACCTCTTTGGTATTCCGCCTTCAGTTTGGTGAGAATGCATATATAGAGCATGAGTATACTTTGGCTGATGACAGCTATATGGTTGATTTCAACTTGAGAATGGTTGGAATGAACAGATACATGTCAAGGAATGTGTCGCAGTTGGGCATTGACTGGAGCCTTGATGTTCCAAGACTTGAGAGAGGTTATGAGAACGAGAAGAACTACTCTACAATTGCGTACAAATATCCGGGCGAGGACAAAGTGGTGGATCTTGGCTTGAGAAAGGCTTCTTCTTCTGAGGATATTACAACAAAGGTGGAGTGGGTAGCTTTCCAGCAGCAGTTCTTCTCTGCAATCATGCTTGCAAAGGACAATTTTGAGAGCGGTGACCTGTCATACAAGTTCTATGATGTTGCAGATGAGGATGCAAGACTTATGGACTGCCAGGCAAACATGCTTGTAGACTATAAGGGTGGTGATGTTGTAGAGTATCCTTTCAGTTTCTATTACGGACCTAACCTATACAAGGTGCTCAAGAGCTATGATTACGGCTTTGAGAAGATTGTCCCTCTTGGCGGATGGCTTATAGGCTGGATCAACAGGGTTATAATCATCAACTTCTTTGATTATTTGAGCAGATTCATCTCAAACTTCGGTATCATTATCCTTCTTATGACAATTGCCATAAAGCTTGTGATTTCACCTCTTACACTCAAATCTTTTGTATCTTCTGCAAAGATGAGGGTGCTTAAGCCTGAGATTGACAAGATAAACGCAAAATATCCTAAGCAGGAGGATGCAATGAAGAAACAGCAGGAGATTATGGCATTGTACAAGAAAACAGGCGTGAGCATGTTTGGAGGATGTCTCCCTATGTTGCTCCAGTTCCCTATCCTCTTTGCAATGTTCCGTTTCTTCCCGGCTTCATTTGAGTTGAGACAGCAGGGCTTCCTTTGGGCTGATGACTTGAGTACTTATGATTCAATCCTCCAGTTGCCTTTCAATATTCCGTTGTATGGCGACCATGTGAGCCTTTTTGCAATCCTTATGGCAGTATCCATGTATTTCTATTCAAGGATGAATATGGACCAGATGCCAAGCGGCAACGAGATGGCGGGTATGAGGGCTATGCAGCTGTACTTTATGCCAATCTTCCTTTTGGTATTGTGTAACAACTTCTCAAGCGGTTTGAGCTACTACTATATGCTTTCAAACTTGTTTACAATCGGTCAGACCTGGGTAATCAGGAAATATTTTGTAGATGAGAAGAAACTGTATGCACAGCTTCAGGCAAAGGCTGCAAGTGCCAAGGCTCCTAAGAAATCAAAATTCCAGCAGAGATTGGATGAGATGTACAAACAGCAGCAGGAGTTGCAGAGACAGCAGCAGCAAATGAGAAACAGAAAATAGAGATTATGAGTATTGGAACTCAGATTGAAATATTGAAAAATGAACTGCCATCAACCGTAAAGTTGGTGGCAGTTTCAAAATTCAACCCTGTTGAATCAATTCAGCAGGCATATGAAGCAGGGCAGCGCATATTTGGAGAGAGCCGCCCGCAGGAACTCCAACAGAAGGTTTCACAGCTTCCCGACGATATAAAGTGGCATTTCATAGGGCACCTGCAGACCAACAAGCTGAAGATGGTGCTTCCTTATGCAGATCTTATCCACTCTGTAGACAGCGAAAGGCTGTTGATGGAGATGGACAAGTATGCGGTAAAGAACGGCCTCAAGGTGAGATGCCTTCTGGAACTGTTTGTTGCCCAGGAGGAGAGCAAGCAGGGATTCAGTGAAGAGGAACTCTTTGCATTGCTCAGCAACCTCCAGCAGAATCCCCTTCAGGGAATTGAAATCTGCGGCCTTATGGGAATGGCTTCATTTGTGGATGATGAAAACCAGATCAGGGCCGAGTTCCAGACACTAAAGAGGGTGTTTGACAAGGCGAGGGAAAAATATATCTCCACCCTTCCGCAGTTCAATGAACTCTCAATGGGAATGAGTGGAGATTATAAAATTGCCGTAGAATGCGGCAGTACCATGGTAAGGATAGGTACTACCATATTTGGGGCGAGAAACTACAACAAGTAGAGTTTAGTCAATTTCTATATCGCATTCAAATACGAAAGTGGCAGGGCCGGTAAGATAAACATCTGTAAAGGCTTTGCTGCTTTTGTTGTATTTGAATGAAACTGAAAGGTCGTCGCCAAGGGCATGGATGTCATATTTTGCAGCCTCTACATCCTCAGAAACCTTCTCTCTGGTTGCAAATCCTTTGTCGGGATTATAAAGGTATGTGGCAATTGAAGATGCTGTAACACCTGTTCCGCAGGCAAAAGTCTCTGCCTCAACACCTCTCTCGTAAGTGCGCACGTTGATGCAGTTGTCCTTTATCTGTACAAAGTTAACATTGGTACCTCCAACAAAATCGGGGTGGTATCTCCAGTATTTTCCTTTCTCGTCTACAGGGTAGGTAGCTGTATCCTCCACAAACTCAACATAGTGGGGAGAACCTGTGTTAAGGAAATATGCATTCTCAGAGTATTTGTCGCCAGCCTCAAGATCTGTCATCTTAAGTTTTACAATACATCTGTGAGGGGTGTACTCAAGTACCTCCGCAATGTGGTAGCCGTCAATTGCGTTGAACTCAAATTTCTTTATACCCCTGTGGGCAGCAAAGGCAACAAGGCAACGTCCGCCGTTTCCGCACATGCTTCCCTCATAGCCGTCTGCATTGAAGTATCTCATTGAAAAGTCATACTCCTCACTTTTGCCCAAAAGCATCATTCCGTCTGCGCCAATTCCAAAACGGCGGTCGCAAAGAAGCTTTATCTGCTCGGGAGTAAGGTCATATTCATTGTTTCTGTTGTCAAAGATGACAAAATCATTACCAGCACCCTGGTATTTGTAAGCGTGAACTATCATAATCTTATCTGTTTTTTATCATTTTATCCAATTCGTCATATATTGCCTGTGCAACTTTGGCAGAAGCACCTTTTCCTCCAAGGACCTCCCTTATCTGGGCATAATCATTCTTCATCTTTGCCCTGTATTCACTGTTGTGAAGGAGCATCTCAAGTTCCTGCGAGATAAGGGTAGGGGTGCAGTCGTGCTGTATAAGCTCCTTGAAGAGCCCCCTGTCCATAATGAGGTTGGCAAGGCTTATATATTTGAGTTTCACCACCCTCTTGGCTATCTGGTAAGAGATTTCATTTCCGCCGTAGCAGACAACCTGAGGAACACCTATAAGTGCAGCCTCAAGACTCGCTGTGCCTGAATTGATAATTGCTGCATCGGAGTGCCTCAAAATAGAGTAGGTTTCACCAAACAGCAGTTTTATATTGCTGCACTGCTTCCCGATAATCTTTTCATAAAACTCCCTCTCCATGGAAGGGGCACACGCCATAAGGAACTGATGGGCAGGATATCTCTTTGCCACCTCAATCATACGGGGAAGGAGGTATTTTATTTCCCCCTTGCGGCTTCCTGCCAGAAGGGCAATGTTCTCCTTACCCGGTTCAAGTCCTGTGCGGGCAATGAACTCCTCCCTGCTCTCAGATGCCCTGCTGTAGTTGTCAACGCTGTCGAGAAGAGGGTTTCCCCTGTAAACGGTATCAATGCCCCATTTCTTGAAGTACTCTATCTCAAAAGGGAAAATGATGAAGAGCCTGTCCACAAACTTTTTCAGGCGGTGAACCCTTTTCTCCTTCCATGCCCACACTTTTGGTGCGATGTAGTAGAATACCCTGAATCCGTTGTTCTTGGCAAACTCTGCAATCCTGAAGTTGAATCCGGGATAATCTATAAGTACAACCACGTCGGGATTATAATCAACAATATCCTTTTTGCAGTCGTTAAGATTCCTTGAAATTTTCCCCAGGTTGGCAACAACCTCTACAAATCCCATTATCGCCCCCTCCTTGTAGTGCTTCACAAGGTCTCCACCCGCTTCTTTCATGAGGTCTCCACCCCAACAGCGTATCTGTGCCGCAGGGTCAACTTCCCTAATCCCTTTTATGAGGTTTGAACCGTGAAGGTCGCCGGATGCCTCTCCGGCTATCATGTAATATTTCATATTCCGTTCTATAAGTTCCAGTCTTCCTGTATTCTGGCCAATGTCTCCCTGCAGGTTGTATCCACCCTGTGCGGAACAACAGTTATATATCCCTCATCCATGAGTATATGGTCTGCAATTGTCTCACTGCCAGTTTCATTGTTCTTGAAATTTCCTGTCATCCAGTAATAATCCCTGCCGTGCGGGTCTTTCCTCTGCTCAAACTCCTTTATCCACATTCCGTTGCCCTGGGTAGCCATCCTTATCCCCTTTATCTGCTCCTTTGCAATTGCAGGGAAATTGATGTTGAGATAAACCCCTTCCCCCACGGGATATTTTATTGCCTTCCCGACAATCTCCACAAGATATTCCTCAATTTGGGTGAAATCCGGATTGGGGTCATGTGTGTTTATGGAGAGACCAACCGCCTTTACCCCATAGATTGCCCCCTCCGCAGCGGCTCCCAGAGTGCCCGAGTACAAGGATGCAACAGATGCATTTGAACCGTGGTTTATTCCCGAGAATATGATGTGTGGGGCATAACCCCTCTCCAGAGCCCATTCATCCTGTGTGAGGGTTTCGCTTCCCCCGGCAAGGAAACATTTGTTCATTGCCATTTTTACGCAATCAACCGGGGTGCCGGTGAGGGAGTAAACGGTAACCCTGTTCCCGTTGCCGCATACCCTGTGGGATACCCTTTCCATCCTTATGGGCTTGCCCATTGAGAGTGCCGCCGACATTCCCGACTGTACCTCCTTTGGGGCCACAACAGTCACATTTCCATACCTGCTGAGTATATCTGCGAGGAAATTTATCCCCTTTGCTGAATAACCGTCATCATTTGTGACCAGTATTTCAATAGGCTTTTGTTGCATCAGTTAAAAAATAAGGAAAAATCTTTGTAAAGATAGTTATTTTTCTCCCAATTTTATATCTTTGCAACGTTTTTGAAAGAACCTTGTTACATAAGGAAATGTTTAATTTATAAATATAGTAGAAATGATTAAAATTGGTATTAACGGTTTTGGCCGTATCGGCCGCTTGGTTTTCAGAGCTGCTCAGGAGAGAGACGATATCCTAGTAGTAGGTATCAACGACCTTATTGATGTTGAGTACATGGCTTACATGCTTAAGTACGACACAATGCACGGCAAATTCAACGGTACTGTAGAGGTTAAAGACGGTAAATTGGTTGTTAACGGCAACGAGATCCGCGTAACTGCTGAGAAAAACCCTGCTGACCTTAAATGGGACGAGATTGGTGCTGAGTACGTAGTTGAGTCAACTGGTCTATTCCTAACTAAAGAGAAAGCTGAGCTTCACCTTCAGGCTGGTGCCAAGAGAGTTGTTATGTCAGCTCCTTCAAAAGATGATACTCCTATGTTCGTTTGCGGTGTTAACTTGGATCAGTATGTTGGTCAGTCAATCGTTTCAAACGCTTCATGTACTACCAACTGTCTTGCTCCAGTAGCAAAAGTTCTTAACGATAAATTCGGTCTTAAAGACGGTCTTATGACTACAGTTCACTCTGCAACTGCAACCCAGAAGACTGTTGACGGTCCTTCAGTAAAAGACTGGAGAGGCGGTAGAGCTGCTTGCGGCAACATTATCCCTTCTTCAACCGGTGCTGCTAAAGCTGTAGGTAAAGTTATCCCTGCACTTAACGGCAAACTTACCGGTATGTCAATGCGCGTACCTACCCTTGACGTTTCAGTTGTTGACCTTACTGTAAACCTTGAGAAACCTGCTACTTACGCAGAGATCTGTGCTGCTATGAAAGAGGCTTCAGAGACTTACTTGAAAGGTATTCTTGGTTACACTGAGGATGCAGTAGTTTCTTCAGATTTCTTGGGCGACAAACGTACTTCTATCTTCGATGCAACTGCAGGTATCGCTCTAACTGATACTTTCGTTAAAATCGTATCATGGTATGACAATGAGATCGGTTACTCAAACAAAGTTCTTGATCTTATCAAACACATGTCAACTGTTGCTTACAAATAATCTGTAGACAATACATTTGATAAAAAAAAAGCCTCACTGATGAGAGATGAACCCCGAAAGTCAGACAAGAACTTTCGGGGTTTTGTTATGTCTAAAATATGTATATGCTTGAGGAGGGGTCACATCAAAATTGTGTCAGCCTCATTTATTAAGTACACCTGTACCCTTTCCTGTTATATAAGGTTAAAATACTTCTCACTCAGAGGATCCTGAGCCGTCCATCTTCCAATTGCCGGGTCATACATTTTCGCCCCATAATCCAACAACCCAAGGTTACCTGTTGTTTGCACCTCCTTGCCGTTGAACTTCATCCTGTTGTCCAGCAACTTCGGATAACTGCTTCCCAAAGCTGTCTCACTCCCGAAAGGATAATAACCGTTCCTCTCCACCACACTTCCCTGCATATTGGTTATTGCCCTTATAGTCCCCAGATGGTCTGTGGTATGGTAATACACTTGACCATCCTGAGGCGCAATATAACCGTGTGCAAACCTGGCACTCTCCAACGTTAAAGTACTGCCGCTTTTGGCATATATCAAAGAACCCATGTACTGGTAACCGTTGCCGCTGTTGTCCTCCACATTTAAAGAGAAGTATGCTGTTTTGCCTTGTAGTATAATAATTGTTCTATCTTGGCTTTATCAGAACTTGTTTCAGATATGTAATATCCAGATATATCATTTGAATGATGATAATAAAACTTAAAATATATATTCTCTTTTGATGCTAATGATATTATATATTTATAATTAATGTCTTTACCATACCATTTGTATTGTAATGAATCCTTACCATACCGCAAAATAGGTACCCATGTAGCAATTTCGCCTTTACTTCCCAGGTACATATTCAACAGTGCAATAATGCCTTTTTTTTCATATAAATCTTTGATATAATTATCCTCTATAACCTCCCATTTCCTAAAATGATTATAGTTTTGAAGATTAACATCAATTGTGTTGTTCTCTTCAATAAGAATCTTATACAATGAATCCAAATGTTGTATTTGTGAATCATTTGTTTTTAAAGTTGAATCACATAGTGCCAAAGGTTGTAAAAGCGCATCAAATGTATTGCTATCCTGTATTTGTTGTTTATCTGCCAATCTGAATGTAACTGATATTAACGGAAAAGTACGCGGAATTGTATATAAATATGGTGGTTTGTTAAGTTCCACCATATTTGTATACAGATAATAATTCTTTTTTGTTTGTGTATCGTTTTTGCAAACAGAGCACATAAGCAGCAATACTATACAAAATATGTGTTTAGTCAGCATCCTTTTCATAATCATTATCAAAATAAGATTGTCTTTGTTTCTCTTTATATATTTGCCTTATGATATTTTCTAAGAGTATAGATATTTCTTCATTTTTTACAAAAATATAAGCATTTTCTATAGTTAATTTTTTGGGTAATATTTCATAATTGCCAGAAATATGATTAATAGCATGACCTAATTCATGCACTAACCCAATAATTGGAGGACGTATATTACCTCGTGCCGTTTTGTCATTCTCAGGGTCATAATATAATTCTCCTCCAGAACGGATCTTGCTTCCATTTATATCTTTGTTGACATATCCTAAGAACCCATTCCAAGGCTCGTCGTCATGTCTATTTGTAGGATGTATTATATT
>JAFOER010000027.1 GCA_017380095.1 Bacteroidales bacterium | reverse complement strand
ATTTACAGGACTTCCGCGAGGCAATTCAGGGGGTAATCCAGTCAAAGTTTGTAAATCTACGTAAACAGTTGTAAAAGCGTACGGAAAAGCTTTGTGCTATTTTCTGTTGTACCGTTCAGTCACAACTGCGGTACAAAAATAACCCTAATAAGCATAAATAAAGCAAAAAGTCATCAACACCTACAGAGGTTAAAATCTGTAAGTGTCAATGACTTAGCTATCGATGTTTTCGGTTGTTTTGGGTTCTATTTACCGATGCAAAACCTTCCGAATATATTCCCCAGAATCTCCTCGGTATTGATCTCGCCAACGATAGATCCCAAATGGTACAGCGCTTCGCGGATGTCCTGGGCAACCAGATCTGTTGGCAAACCGGATGCCAGGCCGTCCTCCACGCGGTCCAGGGCTATCTGGGCATCCATCAGGGCCTGGTAGTGGCGGATGTTGCTTACAAGGGTGCCACCAGTTGATGCAGAGGATTTCCATGAGTTCTGTGATGATACCAGCACATCCTGGAGATCGTCTATGTTTTCACCTTTCTTTGCCGAGATTGGTACAACGGCAATAGGGGAGAGGGAGTGCTCTACGCACAAATCCTTAATTTTGTCAATCTGTGCTTCCACGCCAATCTCGGAGGTCTCGTCCATTTTATTGAGGACAATCACGAGTTGCTGTCGGGAAGAGATTTTATCAGTAAGGTTTACCAGGCTGTGCTTGAAGTTCTCCGGGCGCGACGCGTCAAGTACCAGAATTACCACCTGTGCCGATTTTAGTTTCTGGTAAGTGCGCTCAATGCCAATGATTTCTATGGTTTCCTTGGTTTCGCGGATGCCGGCGGTGTCTATGAAACGGAAGGTGATTCCGCCAAGGTTCATGGTATCCTCAATAACATCGCGGGTAGTGCCATGGATATTGGAAACAATGGCCCTTTCTTCCCCGACAAGTGTGTTCAGGAGGGTACTTTTTCCGGTGTTGGTTGCACCCACAATGGCTACCGGCACACCATTCTTGATTACATTTCCAAGGCTGAAGCTCTCTATCAGCTGGGTTACACGTGAAGATACGGCAGAAAGCAACTGCGTAAGCTGGGTGCGGTCTGCAAATTCAACATCTTCCTCGCTGAAATCCAGTTCCAGTTCCATCAGTGAAACCAGGTTGAGCAGATCCTCGCGCATGATTTTCAACTCAGACGAAAATCCCCCTTTCATCTGCTGGAGGGCAATTCTATGTGCACCTTCAGTCTCTGAAGCTATAAGATCTGCAACGGCCTCTGCCTGAGCCAGATCCAGTTTGCCGTTAAGGAATGCCCTTTTTGAGAACTCCCCGGGCTCGGCCATCTTCACGCCATTGGCCAGCAGCAGTTTGATTATCTCCTGCACAATGTACTGTGAACCGTGGCAATATATTTCCGCACTGTTCTCGCCGGTATACGAATGCGGCCCCTTGAATGTAACCACAAGGCACTCATCTATCAGTCTGTCACCGTCTTTAACGGCACCGAACTGCATTTTGTAGGGTAGGGGCTCCTTCCCCCCGGCTGCTGTAAATATCTTCCCGACAATCTGTGGAGTGTCCTCACCACTCAACCTTATAACCGCAATGGCCCCCTGTCCTGCAGGGGTTGCAAGTGCACAAATATTTCTGTTCATTTTAGACGACGTCTTTTTTAACAACAAACTGATTTCCAGCACACTGAAAATTCATCCCAATTATTTCTTCAAGAAACAGGTCTTAAGGACAATGCTGCTGCCCTCAATTTTGCAGTCAACCTCCTCAGGGTCCTCTGTAAGACGGATACTTTTAACTTTTGTACCGCGTTTGATGACCATTGAAGATCCTCTTACTTTCAAATCCTTGATAACAGTAACAGCATCGCCGTCAAAAAGTTCAGCGCCATTGCTGTCTCTTGGAACAGTGTTCTCCTCTGCAGCACCCTCTTCTCCGGCATGGAACTCATGGGTACAATCTGGGCAAACATACAAAGAACCGTCAAAATAGGTATACTCACTGCCGCATTTAGGGCATTTTGGTGTCTCGTTCATTAAATTATAATTTTTATAAATTACTAACTATCTAAAAATATGCAAGTTGTACAAGAAGACGACGTCTTTTTTTACAACTGTTTGAGTTTCAGCGCCACTACATTTTCCACATGGTGGGTGTGGGGGAACATGTCTACTGGGCGGACGGCGGTAATCTCGTATTTCTCGCTAAGGATGGCAAGGTCGCGGGCCTGGGATGCAGGGTTGCAGCTCACGTAAACCATACGTTTAGGGGCTGCCTCAAGCAGAACGGCTGCAACATCGGGGTGGATGCCGGCGCGAGGAGGGTCAAGGACAACAATGTCGGGATGACCGTTCTCTTCAATGAATTTGCCAGTAAGCATATCCTTCATGTCACCTGCGTAGAAATGGGAATTGGTGATGCCGTTGTTGGCAGCATTTATCTTTGCATCGTCAATTGCCTCCTGAACATACTCAATACCAACAACTTTCTTTGCTTTTCCACTAAGGAACAGGCCAATTGTACCTGTGCCGGTGTAAAGGTCATAAAGTACCTCGTCACCCTTGAGGTCTGCAAAATCACGCACTACGCTGTACAGCCTGTAAGCCTGTTTTGAGTTGGTCTGGTAGAAAGACTTGGGGGAGATGCGGAACTTGATGTCCTCCATGGTATCATAAATGCAGTCGTCTCCAAAGTATTTTTCACAAGGAAGGTCCCCGATAGAATCGTTCTTCTTGCCGTTGATAACATAATGAAGAGAGGTGATCTGTGGGAACTTGGCAATAAGTGCATCCAACAAGCCGCGGCGCAAAGCCTCGTCCTCATAGAAGAATACCATAATGAGCATCACATCGCCGTTGGAAGCGGTGCGCACAATCATATTGCGCAAGAAACCTACCTGCTCTCGCAAATCAAAGAAAGACAAGCCGTTCTCAATAGCATACTCTCGCACGAAATTGCGTATGGCGTTTGAAGGCTCAGCCTGCAAGTGGCACTCTCTGATATCCAACACTTTATCAAAAAATCCGCTTATATGGAAACCAAGTCCAAGACGCTCAGTAGGAGAGATGGCCTCAGGATCCTCGCCTGTAAGTAACCATCTGCGGTTGGAGAATGTGAACTCCAGTTTGTTGCGGTAGTTCTCAATCTCCTCAGAACCGAGTATTGGAGTAATCTCAGGCAACTGAAGATGACCAATGCGGGTCAACTGGTCCACAACCTGCTGCTGTTTGTACTTCAACTGCAGATCATACGGAAGTGCCTGCCATTTGCATCCGCCACACACGCCATAATGCTTGCAGAACGGCTCCACACGCAAAGGTGAAGGTTTAACCATATTAACCACAACACCCTCCATATAGCCGCTGCGTTTGCGGGTAAGCCTCACATCAACAACATCACCCGGAATGCACTGCGGCACAAACAGAACTTTACCGTCTACACGCGCAAGGGCATTTCCCTCCGCAGCCACAGACTCAATCTCTACATTGTAGAGAACAATTTTATCTTTTCTCTTCATTTTCCAATTATAATTTGGGCAAAAATACTAATTTTGGAGCAATTGAAAAAATGTAGTGTATTCCCGACAATATCTCAGTAAAATGGGAAAACGAAATACTTTCGGGAATACACTACACAAATCGCCAAATATTTTACACAATTTATATTATGTTAAATAGCAACACCCAAAGGAAACCTCTTCCCGAAAGATTAAGACCAACCACCCTCCAGGAATATGTTGGCCAGGAGCACCTTATAGGCCCCAACGCCATCCTGCGCAAGATGATTGATGCAGGAAATATCTCCTCTTTCATCCTGTGGGGTCCTCCGGGTGTTGGCAAAACAACTTTGGCAAGAATCATAGCATCACAGCTCGACCGTCCTTTCTACACACTCTCTGCAATCAGTTCAGGTGTAAAGGATATCCGTGAAGTTATTGAAAAGGCCAAAGGGACAAACCTTTTCAACACCGTTGCCCCAATCCTTTTCATAGATGAGATCCACCGTTTCAGCAAAAGCCAGCAGGATGCGCTCCTTGGCGCCGTTGAAGACGGCACATTTACACTCATTGGAGCAACCACTGAAAACCCTTCATTTGAGGTAATAAGTCCGTTGCTCTCAAGATGCCAGGTATATGTCCTCAAGGAAATGAGCGTAGAAAACCT
>JAFOER010000174.1 GCA_017380095.1 Bacteroidales bacterium | reverse complement strand
CCGTTAAGCTCCATTGCAATGATGATTGCATTTATCATCTTGTCCTTTGCATAACCCGGATGCACATTGCGTCCCTGGATATGGATCTTTGCACCGGCAGCATTGAAATTCTCGTACTCAAGCTCTCCAATCTGTCCGCCGTCCATTGTATAGGCATACTGTGCACCAAACTTCTCCACATCAAACTTGTCCACGCCACGTCCAATCTCCTCGTCGGGAGTAAAACCAATCTTAATCTCTCCGTGCTTGAACTCAGGGTGCTCCACAATGTACTCCACTGCAGCCATAATCTCTGCAACACCTGCCTTGTCATCTGCACCAAGGAGGGTAGTTCCGTCGGTTGTAATCAAAGTCTGGCCAACGTACTGCCTTATCTCAGGGAAATCTGCCACAGGCAATCTGATTCCAAGGGCGGCATTTAGCACAATGTCCTCACCGTTATAATTCTCAATGATCTGAGGCTTGATATCCTTGCCGCTTGCATCAGGAGCAGTATCTACGTGGGCAATGAAACCCACAGCAGGAACCTCCTTGTCTATATTTGAAGGGATGGTAGCCATAACATAGCCCCACTCGTCCAAAGTAGCCTTTACACCCATTGCATTCAGCTCGTCTGCCAACATCCTCAAAAGGTTGAGCTGGCAAGCAGAACTTGGCTGGGTATCACTTGCATCATTGGAAGTGGTCTCCACAGCCACATATCTCAAAAATTTATCCAATATCTTTTCCATATACATTTAAAATAAAAGTAATCCAAAACTCATAAATACCATTCCCGATATCACACCGCCAATGGCATAGTGGTGCTGCCCGTAACTCTCTGCGCTGGGGAGCAGTTCATCCAAAGAAATGTAAACCATAATTCCCGCAACAACTGCAAGCACACATGCCAGCAGCGAAGGTGTAAGAACCGAACGGAGCACCAGATACCCCAGAACTCCTCCAAAAGGTTCCGCTATTCCCGACAATGTTGCATAACCCACTGCCCTCCCCTTCTGCTTTGTAGCATAATATATTGGAATGGCAACCGCAATACCTTCGGGAAGATTATGCAGTGCTATTGCAAAGGCAATGCTTGCACCCAGCTCGGGGTTCTCCATTGCACTTATAAAGGTAGCCAACCCCTCAGGGAAGTTGTGCACGGCAATTACCAGTGCCGAGAAAATCCCCAGACGGAGCAGCTTCTTCCCCCCTTGCGGCGGGGTACGGTGCTCTTCCCTTACAAATTCCTCCTCCTCTCCGGCAAAAGAGAGGACAGCCTTCTTGCCGCCAACGGCCTCATCGTGCACCTGGATTGTCATTGAATTCACCTCGTGCGGATTGCTCTCCTTTGGCACCAGGTTATCTATAAGGGCAATGATTGCCATACCGGCAAAAAAGGCCAGAAGGGTATAGAACAGCCCCATCTTGTCGCCAAACTCCAAAGCCAGGGACTCCCTGGCCTCCTGGAACAGCTCAACCAGAGAGATGAGGATCATCACCCCGGCAGAAAATCCCAAAGTGGCACACAACATTTTAGGGTTAAATTTCTTTACAAACATAATGATTGCACCCCCAACGCCGGTGGCAATACCGGCGCCGAGAGTAAGCAACAATGCTATAATGAAATTACCTCCAAACATACGGGCAATTATTTTTTATCCTCCTTCATCGAAGCATAAATCAGGTAAGCTATGATAGCCACATAAGCAACTATAGCCACATACTGTGCACCTGCAGCCTCCTGCCATCCGCTTGCCATAAGGTTAACGCCGCAGAATCTCATCACTGCACTTACAACACCCATAAGGGCACCACCTGCAATGAAACCGCTGGCAAGAAGGGTACCTTTATCTACCCTCTCCTTGTTAACTTTCTCATCCTTGCTTCTGCTTCCAACATACCAAGCTATACCACCACCAACAAGAAGAGGCAAGTTAAGTTCAAGCGGAATGAACATACCAAGGGCAAAAGCCAAGGCAGGAACCTTGAATGCAGTAAGCACTACAGCAAGGATTGCACCAACACCATAAAGGAACCAAGGTGCATTGCCGCCGCTCATCAAAGGCTCAATAACTGCAGCCATTGCATTTGCCTGAGGAGCTACAAGGGCATCAGGGCCAGTAAATCCGTAAGTATCGTTAAGCACCATCATAACACCGCCAACTGTAGCGGCAGCCACAAGGGTACCCAAGAATTTCCAGCTCTCCTGCTTTGCAGGGGTAGTACCAATCCAGTAACCTATCTTAAGGTCTGTAATGAACGCACCCGAAACCGAAAGGGCAGTACAAACCACACCACCAATGATAAGTGCCGCTGTCATACCTGCAGTACCGGTAAGTCCGCTTGCCACAAGGATAACGGAACCGAGGATAAGGGTCATGAGGGTCATTCCGCTCACAGGGTTTGTACCCACAATTGCAATTGCATTTGCAGCAACGGTAGTGAACAGGAATGCAATGATACCTACAGTAAGAAGGGCAATGATTGCATGTTTGAGGTTAGCCACAACACCCAACTGGAAGAACAGGAATGTAACAGCCAAAGTAATGAGGATACCGAACACCACAATCTTCATGGAGATATCCTTCTGGGTTCTTGCAACCTTTGCAGAATCACCCTTCTTGCCACCAAACTCCTGCACTGCCAAACCGAATGCACTCTTTATTATTCCCGACGATTTTATGATACCTATGACACCGGCAGCAGCAATACCTCCAATACCAATGTGGCGTGCATAATTTGAGAAGATGGTCTCTGCACTCATGGCACCCATATTTGCAAACTCGGTACCCATGATGGTAACACCCTCCGCACCAAAACAAAGGTTAAGGACAGGAACAATGAAGAACCATACAAGGAACGAACCGCAACAAATGATGAAAGCATATTTAAGGCCAATGATATAACCCAAACCGAGCACTGCAGCACCTACGTTAAGTTTAAGCACCACTTTTGCCTTGTCTGCAATGGCCTCGCCAAACGGAAGTACTCTGGAAGAGAAAGTCTCTGCCCACCATCCGAATGTAGAAACAATGAAATCATAGATACCGCCAATAAGGCCGCTCACCAAAAGAGCTTTTGCACCGTTGCCGCCGGTCTCGCCGCTTACAAGCACCTGGGTGGTGGCTGTAGCCTCAGGGAAAGGATACTTGCCGTGCATATCGCTCACAAAATACTTCCTGAACGGAATAAGGAATAGTAT
>JAFOER010000173.1 GCA_017380095.1 Bacteroidales bacterium | reverse complement strand
CATACCATGATGCCGGGTACAGAGGAGCAGTTGATGAAAGAGTGCACTGCTGCATATGTGGGTATTGACCCTACTGCAGATTCGTTGCACATCGGACACCTTGTGAGCATTATGATGCTTAAACATTTCCAGAATTGCGGACACAAGCCATATGCACTTATCGGTGGTGCTACAGGTATGATCGGCGACCCTTCAATGAAGAGCGCAGAGAGAAACCTTTTGGATGAGGAGACCCTTGCACACAATATTGAAGCCATCAAGAAGCAGCTTTCAATTTTCCTTGATTTTGACTCTGACAAGGAGAATGCGGCAGTGCTTGTAAACAACTATGAGTGGATGAAGAACTTCTCGTTCCTTTCTTTTATCCGCGACATTGGAAAGCACATTACCGTAAACTATATGATGAGCAAGGACTCCGTTAAGAAACGTTTGAGCGGAGAGGCAAGAGAGGGTATGTCATTTACAGAGTTCTCTTACCAGCTTGTTCAGGGTTATGATTTCCTATATTTGAACGAGCATATGAACTGCAAGCTTCAGATGGGCGGAAGCGACCAGTGGGGCAACATCACAACAGGTACTGAGCTTATCCGCAGAAAGACCGGCAACGAGGCATTTGCACTTACCTGCCCGCTGATTACAAAAGCGGACGGCGGAAAATTCGGCAAAACTGAGAAAGGAAACATCTGGCTTAACCCTGAGTATACATCTCCTTACGCATTCTACCAGTTCTGGATGAATGTAGGCGATGAGGATGCGGAGAAATATATCAAAATCTTCACTATGCTTGACCGCCAGACAATTGAGGCAGCAATAGCAGAGCACAAGGAGGCCCCTCACACCAGAACACTCCAGAAACTTCTTGCAAAGGAGATTACAATTATGGTTCATGGAGAGGAGGAGTACAACAAGGCTGTTGAGGCTTCAAACATGCTGTTCGGCAACGCAACACAGGAGGCCCTACAGAAACTTGACGAGCAGACATTCCTTTCTGTATTTGACGGTGTGCCACAATACGAGGTTGCCAAAGAGAAACTTGGAAGCAACATTATTGAGATGCTTGCTGTAGAGACAAACATCTTCCCATCCAAAGGTGAGTGCCGCAAGATGATCCAGGCAAACGGACTGAGTGTAAACAAGGAGAAGTTTACTGATGCAAACGGCGTATTGGGAGAAGAGAAGCTTATCAACGGCAAATATATCCTTGTCCAGAAAGGCAAGAAGAACTATTTCATCTTAAAATTCAACTAAACAATTATGGAAGGAGAGAGCACAAGACAACAGAAAATAGGCAAACAGCTGCAGAAAGACCTTGCCGAGATTATCAGGAGCAAGGGAATGGCTGTTTTTGGGGGAGCAATGGTTACAGTAAGCGAGGTTAGAGTAAGTCCTGATCTCTCCTTTGCCAAAGTGTTTGTGAGTATCTTCCCGTCTGCAAAAGGTGACCAGGCAATGGAGATACTCCAGAACTCCGTAAAACAGATAAGGGGAGAATTGGGAAGACTTGTGGGAAAACAGTTCCGCATTGTCCCTGAAATTGCCTTTTACAGAGACAGCACACTGGACTATGTTGAGCACATAGATGAACTGCTAAAGAAATAAAGAATGGGGACACCGCTTCATATTGCCCTCAGATACCTGTTTGCCAAGAAGAAACATAATGTAATAAACATTATTTCAATCATAAGCGCAGCGGGAATAGCAATAGGGAGCATGGCCCTTATCCTCATCCTTTCTGTATACAACGGCTTTGATAACTCCATAAGAGAAATCTATGAGAGTTACAAAGCCGATTTTACAATTACCCCTCCAACAGGCAAGGCCCTGGAGGCAACACCTCAGATACTCAACTCAATATCCGCTACAGAGGGCATAGCATATGCCTCCCCCATTGTATCTGAGAATGTATTTGTGAAATATGGCGAAAACCAGGCCATTGCAAATATGGTTGGTATAGACTCCACCTGGCTGCAATACAACCATATAGGGGAAAATATAGTGGAAGGAAGTCCAAAACTTGGTACAGGCGAGATACAGCACGCACTCATTGGCGGAGATCTTGCACTGAAACTCCAGTTAAGGGTAAGGTTCCTTACCCCGCTGGAGATCCATTACCCCAAAAAGGAAGGTGAGTTTTCAATATCAAACCCTCTCGCATCCATAAATACTGTAAAGACATTCCCCTCTGCCATTTTCAGAAGCAGCGAAACGGGAACAGCCAACACCTTATATATAAGTGCAGCTACGGCAAGAGAACTCACAGGACAAGGGGAAAACGGATGCTCGTCCATTGAAATATTCCTTGAAGAGGGAGCAGATATGGAAACTATAAGGGAAATCCTCCATAATATTATTCCCAACGGCATCATAAAGGACAAACAGCAGCAGAACTCCACCCTTTACAGGATGATGAAAGCAGAAAAGTTTGCCGTATATCTTATCCTGTTCTTTGTAATTGCAATCATTTCCATCAACATTTTCAGTTGCCTGAGCATGCTGATGACCGACAAACAGGAAGATATTGCAACATTATTGAGTATGGGAGCAACAAAAGAGACGGTAAGCAAAATATTCCAGCTTCACGGATTTCTCATTTCTGCAACCGGATGCTTTGTGGGCACAGCCATAGGCCTTATAGCCGCAGCACTTCAGAAAATCTTCGGATTCATCTCTCTTCCAGGGAATTACATTGTTTCAGAGTACCCAGTGGAGATTCAGTTTGCAGACGTGGCAATTACAATTGTTGGGGTATGCCTTATGGGATTCCTGATATCTTACATCCCGTCGAAAAAATTTTTTAAAAATTAGTGCAACGTTTTTTAAGCCTTTTGCATCTTATAGATGTAGGTTTAGGTTTTAGTACAAAAAAGGGGGTCCCGAAGGTAGTAGCGGGTTCCCCTTTTTAGTACAACCTTAATCATTTCTTCCTGAATATTCCAAAGAATGCCGAGCCGCTGCCGCTCATTGATGCATAAACTGCCCCCTGCTCATACAATTCCTCCTTGTAACGTGCAAGTTCCGGTATTTTTGCAAAGACAGTTTTCTCAAAATCATTCACAAGAGAATCCTTCCAGCTCTCTACTGGCTGACGGAGAATTTCCAGAAGTTGTCGGGAATCAAATTTTTCCCCGTTTGCAACCCTTTTGTCCCTTGGCACAATGCCGCCATAGGCTGCTGCAGTAGAGACAAAATATGGCGGATAAACAAGCTTTATCTCATAATTGTCCAACGGGGTAATCTCTGCCTCTTCCAGGATTTCCCCCCTGCCGGTACCCAGCATAGGCCTGTTATAGATGAAGAACGCACAATCACTTCCCAAAGTGGCCGCATAGGCTGCCAGGCGCTCATCTGAAAGGCCAAGGGAAAACATCTCATTGAGCCCTTTCAAAGTGAAGGCAGCATCTGAAGAACCGCCACCCAATCCAGCCCCAACGGGAATCTTCTTGTAAAGGTGAATAGCCACCGGAGGTATGTCAAAATCGGCAGCAAGCGCCTTATAAGCCTTTATACAAAGGTTATCCATAGGATCGCCGGGATACTCTATCCCGTACTGGTGCATCTGCAGAGAATCACTTTCCACAATCTCAAGCACATCCCTTGCCTCTACAGGATAAAAGAGGGTTTCAAGGTTGTGAAACCCATCCTCCCTCTTTATCAAAACACTTAAACCTAAATTTATTTTAGCATTCGGATATAAAATCATATCAACCGCATTTTGAATAACCGCAATTCATACATACCAGGCAACCCTCCTGATAAACAAGATTGTTGGAATTGCACTTAGAACATTTCTTTCCGGTATCATCCTTGGTACCGTCCGGGATGTAACGTTTCAAACTGCGCTCAACACCATTTTTCCAAGTATTGATAGCCTCGCTGTCCAACGAAAGTCCATTAATGAGGTTAAGCACATCCACAATCTGCATACCGTGTCTCAATACGCCTGAGATAAGTTTTGCATAGTTCCAGTACTCCTTGTTGAACATATGTGAGATACCGCCTACGATATTTGTATAGCCATACTTGTCTACAAAGTGGAAATCATAACGGGTAATGCCGGTCTTCACATCCTTCTCCTTAACAATAAAGCCGCTCTCAACAGATTTAGGGATGTTTCGGCTATCCTCATCCACAAGACCGGTAAAGATCTCATATGGAGCACCGTTAAGCTTGCCTACAAGGGCAATCCATTTCTCCTTGCCGTTCATGAAACGGATAACGTCTGCCTCAAGGGATTTCGGTCTCTCCTTAGGTTTCAATGAAACAGCCTCTTTCTTCTCCTCTTTTGCAGAGACAAGAACACCTGCCCTTGAACCGTCCCTGTATACGGTAACACCTTTACAGCCAACCTCCCATGCAGTCTTGTACACACTCGCCACAAGCTCCTCAGTAACCGAGTTAGGCAAGTTTACAGTAACGCTGATTGAGTGGTCTACCCATTTCTGTATGCTTCCCTGCATCTTCACCTTTGCAACCCAGTCGATATCCGCAGAAGTTGCTCTATGGTATGGTGATTTCTCAACCAGCTCCTCAACCTCCTTCACCGACATCTTCTTCACATCCTCTGCAGGAATACCGTTAACCTCACACCATGTAAGGAACTTGTGGTGGAATACATAATACTCCTCCCAGCAGTCACCAACATCATCCTTGAAGGTAATTACAGCATTCAAATCGTTAGGATTTACCTTTCTTCTCCTTATGTAGAACGGAAGGAATACAGGCTCTATTCCCGATGTAGTCTGGGTCATAAGGGAAGTTGTACCTGTAGGGGCAATTGTAAGAAGGGAAATGTTTCTTCTGCCGACTTTGGCCATAAGCTCATACAATGCAGGATCTGCTGTGCGGATTCTGTCAATCATTGGATTGTGCTCCTCCCTCTTTGTATCATAGATAGGGAAAGCGCCCCTCTCTGCAGCCATGTTCACAGAAGATCTGTATGCTTCAACAGCAAGGCTCTTCTGAACCTCAACTGCAAAGTCAATTGCCTTGTCAGAACCGTATCTCATACCAAGGGCAGCCAACATGTCACCCTCAGCAGTAATACCCAATCCTGTACGTCTTCCGCCAAGTGATTTTGACTTTATCTTCTCCCACAACTCCATCTCTGTCCTCTTTACATCCTCTGTTTCAGGATCTGAAGCAATCTTGGCAAGAATAGCCTCAATCTTCTCCATCTCAAGGTCGATAAGGTCGTCCATAAGCCTCATTGCCTTGCCTGAATGCTCCTTGAAAAGCCCCATATCAAACGAAGCCTCAGGGGTGAACGGATTTTTCACATATGAATAAAGGTTCAATGCAATAAGACGGCAAGAATCATATGGGCACAAAGGAATCTCACCACAAGGGTTTGTACTTACAGTCCTGTATCCGAGATCTGCATAGCAGTCTGCAACCGACTCCCTCAACACTGTATCCCAGAACAAAACACCAGGCTCTGCAGATTTCCATGCATTGTGTACAATCTTCTTCCAGATATTCTGTGCATTGACCATCTTGGATACCTTAGGCTCCGCTGCATCAACAGGGTATTTCTGCTCATATTGCTCACCAGAAAGGGCTGCCTTCATAAAATCGTCATCAATCTTTACAGAGACGTTTGCACCTGTAACCTTACCCTGCTCCATTTTTGCATCAATGAATTTCTCACTGTCGGGATGCTTGATGGAAATTGAGAGCATAAGGGCACCTCTACGGCCATCCTGGGCTACCTCGCGGGTAGAATTGGAGTATCTTTCCATAAATGGAACCACACCGGTAGATGTAAGTGCACTGTTGAGCACTGCACTACCCTGAGGACGGATGTGTGAAAGGTCGTGTCCTACACCGCCACGGCGTTTCATAAGCTGAACCTGTTCCTCGTCTATCTTCATGATTCCGCCGTAAGAGTCGGCAGGGGTATCATGGCCTACAACAAAACAGTTTGAAAGGGAAGCAATCTGGTATGAATTGCCTATACCTGTCATAGGGCCACCCTGAGGAATAATGTATTTGAAATCCTTCAACAATTCAAATATCTCATCCTCACTCATAGGATTAGGATATTTGTTCTCAATTCTGGCAAACTCCTTTGCAAGTCTGCGGTGCATGTCTTCCGGAGATTTCTCATACAAATTGCCATAAGAATCCTTCATGGCATATTTGTTTATCCAAACAGACGCAGCCAACTCATCTCCCTTAAAGAAATTGACACTGGCCTGCAAGGCTTCCTCATAAGTGTAGGTCTTGATACTCATATAGTTATATATTTTGTTTTTATTTTGCCTATGAATGCCGCATAAAAAAAATGCAGCCAACTACCCAAGATAATTGACTGCAAGTTACATTATTTTACCACCACAAAAGAGCGGTTTTCACAATACTTTTCAACAAAAGAATCAACACCCTCTGCAGAGCCCTCTAGCAGCAGTGTTTGCTGCAGTTTGAGCACTCGGAGAACTCTCCCCTGAGCCTGCTCTCCACAAGAGAATGCAATCTCTCCCTCAGGCTCCCGTTGGCCACCTTCTCAAGCACAGCATAAGCAAAAGCCTGCTGCTGAAGGAGTTTAGCCTCATCCTTGGCAATACCGCGGGAACGCATATAGAAAAGCTCATCTGCATTGAGGCTACCTACTGTGGCACCGTGTGAGCATTTTACATCATCTGCATAAATCTCAAGGTGTGGCTGTGTATACGCCTTTGCTGTACGGGATGCCAGCAAGTTGTTGTTCGCCTGGTAAGCCTCCGTTTTCTGGGCATCTTTGGCCACGTAAATCCTTCCGCTGAAACGGGTAACGGAATCACCGTCCAGGATACCCTTGAACAGCTGCGAACTGTGGCACTCCGGCACATTGTGCCTTATGTTAACATTTGTGGAAACCCTCTGGTTGCCGTCTGCAAGGTAAAGTCCGTTCACATAGCACTCGCCACCCTTACCATTGAGAGCCACCTCAATATCATTGGATATCTCGCCGCCATGCAGGGTAATTACATTAAGGTTAAGAACAGCACCTGCCTCCAGCTCCACCTTGAACGAAGTACTGTGTTTGGACTTGTTGTGCTCGTTCTGCATCACTACCATATCAAGGATCGCCCCTTGAGCAAGCTTCACATTCACATTCTCACGGGTAACAAAATCCTCCATAGAAAGGGTATGCGAACAAAGGAGCACCTTTGCCTGAGCACCCTCACCCAACACATAATCAGTTGAATATGAAAGATCCTCAGCCGCATGTGCACTTCTCACCTGAATCACCTGCAGCATATCTGGAAGAATCTCGCCTTTCCCGAGCGAAAGCCCCATCTGCTCTCCTTTTCCGTCCACCACAAACACCTGGCGGGTATCCTTCAGCGGCACGCGGCACCTGAACTCCTGTGATTTGTCGGGAATATAAATATAATTGTTCTCCATAATACTCTTCCCGATAAGTTATTCACCCTTTATAAGCCAGTCATAACCCCTTGTCTCCACCTCAAGTGCAAGTTCCTTTCCTGCTGTCTTGATAATCTTGCCCTTGTACAGCACGTGCACGATATCAGGGACAATATAATCCAGAAGTCTCTGGTAGTGGGTAATTACTATAGTTGCATTGTCTGCCTTCTTGAGCTTGTTAACACCTGTAGCAACAATGCGGAGGGCATCCACATCAAGGCCACTGTCTGTCTCATCAAGAATGGCAAGCTTTGGATCAAGCATAGCCATCTGGAAAATCTCGTTCCTCTTCTTCTCTCCACCTGAGAAGCCCACATTCACACCCCTTGAAGAGAAAGCGGGATCCATCTCCACAATGGCAAGCTTCTCCCTCATAAGTTTAAGGTACTCTGCTGCAGTAAGCGGCGCGAGCCCTTTCTGTTTGCGGTGCTCGTTGACGGCTGTCTTCATGAAATTTACATTGGTAACTCCAGGTATCTCAATAGGATACTGGAAACCCAGGAACAGGCCTGCCCAAGAGCGCTCCTCCGGAGACATCTCAAGGAGATTCTGCCCCATAAATGTAACCGTACCCTCTGTTACCTCATAATGCTCCTTTCCGGCCAAAACAGCAGAAAGGGTACTTTTACCGGAACCGTTAGGGCCCATAATTGCGTGAACCTCACCTGGCTTTACAACAAGATCAATACCTTTGAGGATCTCCCTGCCATTAATGTTGGCATGCAAATTTTTTATCTCAATCAAATTTTCCATAATCTCAACTGTTTAAATCTCCTGCGCTTTCATCTGTTTTCTCCACATTGCAAAACCAAAGAAAGCAAGTATCAGATAACCGGCACTTACAAGCGGCATGAACACCAGTCCGGCTTTAATGTACAATGTAATGTTTGTAATGTTGACAACCAGCCATGCACCCCAGCAATCAATCTTCTTCTGGGCAGAAAGATACTGCGCCAACAGGATGAATGCCGTTACAAAAGCATCCAGGAACGGAGCCCTTGCGGTAGGGAATACATCCGGCCACCATACGTTAAGCTGGCTGAGCAGAAATCCCCAGCAAACGGTAAACGCAGCTACAATGCCTATAAGAGTAAGCCTCTCCCTGTTGGTAAGGACAGTTATCTTGAGCTGCTCCTTGCGGTCCTTCTCATTCTGGGCAGGATGTGTCCATCTGTAATGCCCAAAGAAATTTATGATGAAGGAGATAGGCTGCACCAGCATACTTGAGTAAAGATGCTTCTGCAAAAACATGAAAAACAGCAGGATATTGTACAGATACCCCACCCAGAAATTGAGCACCTTACCCCTTGTGGCAAGGAACACACAACTCAGGCCGGCAGTAACGGCAAGAAGTTCAAGCAAACTCACCCCCTGGCCACCCAATGTAAAAAGTATATTGTCAATACTGAACATATTCCTATTCCCGATAAATCATTAACCTACACTTCCCTCCAATGAAACCTGCAACAGTTTCTGGGCCTCAACGGCAAACTCCATAGGCAACTGGTTGATTACCTCCTTGGCATAACCGTTTACAATCAGGCCTACAGCATCCTCTGCCTTTATTCCCCTCTGCTGGCAATAGAACAACTGGTCCTCTCCAATCTTTGATGTGGTTGCCTCATGCTCCACAACAGCTGTAGGATTCTCGCTCTCCACGTATGGGAAAGTGTGCGCACCGCACTTGTCTCCAAGGAGAAGACTGTCGCACTGGGAGTGGTTGCGGGCATTCTCAGCACCGGGAAGGATCTTTACAAGACCCCTGTAGCTGTTCTGGCTCTTGCCGGCAGAAATACCCTTGCTCACAATACGGCTTGTTGTATTCTTGCCTATATGTATCATCTTTGTTCCTGTATCTGCCTGCTGGTAATTGTTGGTAACCGCCACAGAATAGAACTCGCTCATTGAGTTGTCACCCTTGAGGATGGTGCTCGGATACTTCCAGGTAATTGCAGAACCTGTCTCCACCTGTGCCCAGAACAACTTGCTGTTTGCCCCT
>JAFOER010000026.1 GCA_017380095.1 Bacteroidales bacterium | reverse complement strand
ATAAACAATGATGCAACATTGGTAAGTCTTGGTAATCTCACACAAGGTTCAGCCCTGCTGTTTGTCATTGGCCTTATTTTAACATCTGTTCTGCTCATTTTAAAAGTAAAGGGAGGACTGCTCCTTGGCATCCTTATAACTACTGTTGTTGGAATACCTATGGGCATTACAAGGTTTGACGGTATTTTAAGTACCCCACCATCAATTGAACCTATCTTTCTAAAATTCCAATGGGGACAAATTTTTACAAAAGACATGTTTATTGTAGTCTTTACACTGTTGTTTGTAGATCTGTTTGATACAATTGGAACACTTATTACAATGATGGCCAGAATCAACGAAAAAAAGAATACAGATGAAACTACAAGTATGAAAAAAGCTTTTCTTGTTGATGCAGTAGCTACTACAGCAGGTGCAATGTTGGGAACAAGTACCGTTACAACAGTTACAGAGAATGCCGCAGGTGTGGAGCAGGGAGGCAAAACCGGCCTTACAGCTGTTACGACAGGTATCTGCTTTTTAATAGCACTGTTCTTTTCTCCGCTGTTCCTTGCAATTCCTGCAGCAGCAACAGGCCCGGTTCTGGTACTGGTGGGTCTTATGATGATGGAATCAGTACTTAAAATCAATTTCTCAGACTATACCGAATCCATTCCAGCTTTTGTATGTCTTATTATGATGCCTTTCGCATACAGTATCTCTGAAGGCATCCTGCTTGGCCATATATGCTATGTGCTTGTCAATGCCCTGAGCGGACAGTACAAAAAAGTTTCACTTGGAATGTATATCCTGGCTGCACTGTTCATAGTCAAATACCTTATGTAAGTCAAACTTGGCTAAGTACCCTTCCCTGTTAGTGTACCCGTCCCTATTAATCAGGCAGAAAAAGGTATCATTTCCTGCGCAGAAGGTGCCCCAGAGGTATTCTGAGCAGAAAAACACCCCAAATCCTGCGCGGAAGGTGCTCCAGAGGGAATCCGAGCAGAAAAATGCTCAATTTCCTGCGCGGAGAGCACCCCAGAGGCATTCCGAGCAGAAAAATGCTCCATTTCCCGCGCAGAAGGTGCCCCAGTGGGAATCCGAGCAGAAAAAGGTACCATCCCCTGCGCGGAAGAGTGCAAGATTTACAATAATTCAGTAAATTTGTAGTAATAACCGATTATTTAAAATTTGTGCAAATATTATGAGATATCTTTATTTTATGGCTGTGGCGTTGCTATTGGCAGCGTGCGGCAACAACAAATGCAACGAAAAAAATAGTGAAGTGATTCTTCCTGAAGGAGAATTTACTTATAATGTACCTTGCAAAGTAGTGCATGTGAATGCAGACAAGCCGGGTAAAGCCATCCTATGGCTTTGGCTTCACGGTGGAGTGCATGACCGTCCAAAACACGACATGTTCTATCACCCCAATCATTTTGACTGTTGCGATGCAGACGAATATATTCTGCAATACTTGAAAGAGAGCGGGACTAAAGCCATTGCTCTGTTCCCTGTATGCTATAAAGCTAACCTGCCGGAAACCATCAGGTGGACAGATTGCTATGATGATGTGAAGCACATAATAGATGATTATGCCAATAAGGGACTTATTGACACCAACAGAATTTATGTAACAGGATCATCTGACGGTGGCCGTGGTGCATGGGATTATGCAGAATTGCATCCTGATGTATTTGCCGCAGCAATATCAATGTCGTGTTCCTGCCCTCGTCCGGTGAGCATTCCAGTGTATTTCTTCAATACGTCAAGCGAAAGAGATTGCACCACTCAAGTGGACGAACTTGTAAAGCAGGGTGTGAACATCAAATATAAATATTGTCCCGACCAGAAACACGGCGGGGACGCAATTGAATGTACTCCTGAACTCCTGAAAGAATTCTTCGCACATACAAAATAATTCAATAGAACAAAAAGGCAACTTCAATCTTGATTGTCTACATTTTGGTTTACATACACCCTTTACAGCTTAATGTAGGGCATGTATACCAAAATGTAGGACTATACAATTTGAAGCTTATAAAATATGAAATTACTTTTGCTGATGTATTGTGGAATTTTATGCACAATACTTTAAACTTAATTTTAAAAAGAACCTCAACAATGAGATATGCAAGAGTAATTTTTGCCTTTATTTTCATTTTCATTACCGCCTGCAACGGTAATGAAAATGAAAATATCAGTTGTACCAAATACCGGACTATGGAGGATTTTACAGGCAAATCCATAGCTATAGGAACAGGATCTGCCCAGGAAGCAGTTATTGAAAAGGAATATCCCGGCATCAATCTTATGCGTCTGGAAGTTGTAACAGACATGATCCAGGCACTTGGCAGCAAACAATGCGAAGCAGTGGTTCTGGATGGCCACACCCTCAAATATTATACTCTGGAAAACAAGGATCTTGTACTGTCAGACATTGTACTGTGCGAATTCCCATTGGGGGCCGCTTTCCCAAAAGGGTCAGGCTTGAGGGAACAATTTGATGAATTCCTTAGAAAAATAAAGGAAGACGGCACCTACGAGCAGATATATGACAACTGGACAAACAATGCCCTTACGGCACAACTGCCTGAAATTGAATTTGACAACACCAAGGATCCAATCCGAATAGCAACCTGCTCAATCTTGCCGCCAATGTCTTTCATCAAGGATGGCAAACTTACAGGATTTGAGATAGAACTTGGAATGAGGTTCGGCGAGTATATGGGACGCCCTGTAGAATGGTGTGACATGTACTTTTCAGGGATTATACAATCCATTGTGGGCGGCACACAGGATATTGCATTGAGCAGCCTCAGCATTACTGAAGAGAGGGCTAAATCCGTTGACTTCAGCATTCCATATTACGACGGCAACATACAGTTGTGCATCCGCAGGGAGAACAGTCCAGAACATGAAAGGGTCATTTACAGGTCACTGGACGACCTCGCTACAAGCCGCGTAGCAACATATACCGGTTCTACACAGGAGCGCGAGCTGGAGAAAAGATATCCTAAGATGAGGATACAGAGGATGGATGGAGACATAGACATGCTCGAATCACTTGTGTCCGGTACTTGTGATGCAGTTGTCCTTGATGACTACACAATGAAATACTATACAAGAGAGATTGGAGGGGTGGAAGTAATAGATACATTGGGCAAGCTTTCATTCGGAACGGCATTCAAAAAGGGTAAAAATGGAGCATTGAAGGAGCAGTTCAACAGTTTCATAAAGGAAATTGAATCCAACGGCATCCTGGAGGAGATGAAACAAAGATGGATTGATGATCCCGACAACTCTCCTTTACCGGAACTTGATATGCCAACTGGAGGCACTCCTGTAAAAATAAGCATCGCTGCGGGAGCGGCACCTTTCCAGTTCTACAGGGACGGTAAGCTTACAGGCTTTGAAATAGAGCTGTGTGAAAGGTTCGGCATTTACATAGGGCGTCCGGTTGAATTTTTTGACTCCGATTGGGCTTCACTTGTAACATCAATAGCTGCAGGCTCCAATGATATGGCCATTTCTGCACTGAACATAAGTCCAGAGCGTGCAGAAGCGGTAGATTTCAGTGTGCCATATTACATCTGCACCTCTATGGTTGGCATAAGGTCTGAGAATTCAGAAAACTACGTGGAGAAAGAGGGCCCGGAAGAGAAGGTGGGGATTCTGGAATCAATGAAGGTGAGCATTCAGAGAAACATATTTGAGGAAGACAGATACAAGCTGATTCTGGACGGACTCAAGCTCACAGCTTTCATCTCACTGATGGCGGCAATTATTGGCACCCTGCTTGGAGCACTCGTATGCTGGATGAGAATGCACAGGAATGTGGCTCTCACCTCTTTTGCCAGGGCGTACATAAACATAATGCGCGGCACACCAGTACTTGTGCTGCTCATGTTCATGTTCTATGTTGTATTTGCAGGAACATCAATAAATGCCGTTTGGGTATCAATCATAACGTTTTCCATGAACTTTGCCGCATACGCTGCAGAGATGTTCAGGACATCAATTGAGGGGATAGACAAAGGGCAGACAGAGGCAGGCCTCTCATTGGGTTACACCCCTGCAAGAACATTCCTTAAATTCATAATGCCACAGGCTTTTGCCACAGTGCTGCCGGTATACAAAGGTGAAATCATCTCACTTGTAAAAACAACATCAATAGTAGGATTCATTGCAGTACAGGACCTTACAAAGGTGGGAGACATAATCCGCTCAAGGACATTTGACGCATTCTTCCCTCTTGTTATGGTGGCAATCCTGTACTTTGTATTGTCCTGGATATTTGCAACTGCACTTGATTTTATTGGCCCCAAAAAGAAATGACTATGATAGAGATAAGACATTTGAGCAAGAACTACGGCACATTGCAGGTGCTTAAAGATATAAATGCCACAATAAACAAAGGTGAGGTCATTTCCATAATAGGGCCGTCGGGAACGGGAAAAAGTACATTTCTCCGCTCCCTCAACCTGCTGGAGAGGCCTGATGGAGGTGAAATCATAATTGACGGGACAAACCTCCTTCACCCCAAAACCAACATTCCTCAAATAAGGAGAAAGATGGGTATGGTGTTCCAGAACTTCAATCTATTCAACCATCTTACCATTATGGAGAACCTCTGTGTTGCTCCAATGGACCTTCTTGGCATGGGAAAAGAGGAAGCAAAGGCACAGGCTATGGAGCTGCTGGGAATGGTAGGTCTTGCGGAGAAAGGTGATGCAATGCCGTCACAGTTGTCGGGAGGACAAAAACAGAGGGCTGCAATTGCAAGGTGTCTCTCCATGAAGCCGGAAATCATCCTTTTTGATGAACCTACCTCTGCCCTTGACCCTACAATGGTGAGTGAGGTGCTTGCTGTTATAAGAAATCTTGCCCAGCAGGGGATGACAATGATGATTGTGACACATGAGATGGAGTTTGCCAAAAATGTAAGTTCCAGGATTTTCTATATGGACCAGGGAATCATATATGAGGAGGGTACCCCGCAGCAGATATTTGAAAATCCGCAAAAGGAGCGCACAAAAGCTTTCATAAACAGGATAAGGGAATACCGCTACACCGTACATTCAAAAGATTATGACCTGTACGAAATGCAGGGAGGAATGGGCAGGTTCTGCGACAAATACTTCCTGGAGAGCGGCATCAGGTTCCGCATACAGCTCCTTTCAGAGGAAATTCTCCAACT
>JAFOER010000172.1 GCA_017380095.1 Bacteroidales bacterium | reverse complement strand
TGTTCCACATGAATGAGTGGTAGCTCTCAGGGTGATCCTCAGGAAGACCAATGTACTCATCCATATTGAAGGTTACCACATTCTTGAATGAAACTTTACCCTCATTGTAGAATTTGATCAACTCCCTGTATGTACCAAGAGGTGTTGAACCGGTAGGCAAGCCCAATACAAACGGACGCTCTGCAGTAGGGCCGAAATTGTTGATTTTCTTAACAATGTAAGCCGCAGCCCAGTGTGAAATCTGTGAGTAAGACTCTTGAATAATTAATCTCATAATTAAGTTGTATTTTATTTTGTCATTTATTTTGTTTCTTCCAACAGTACCCTTGCGTTTTCAAGGGCAGCTTCTGTAAGGGCAGCTCCGCTCAGCATCCTGGCAACCTCCCTTATCCTCTCCTCCCGGCTCAGCTCCCTTATATGGGTAATAGCTTTGCCGCTCCTGTCTGTCTCTTTATAAACAAGCAGATGCGATCCTTTTTTTGATGCTATCTGCGGAAGGTGGGTAATTGCAAAAATCTGCATCCTTTCTCCCATTCTTCCTATAAGCGCTCCCATCTTGTCTGCTATGCTTCCGGATACACCGGTATCAATCTCGTCAAAAATCATTGTAGGCATACCGGTAAACTCTGCCATAAGTGATTTCAGGCACAACATCACCCTCGACAACTCTCCTCCGGACGCTGCCTTGTGCAGGGCATTGAGTTTCTGCTCTCCATTTGCAGAGAAAAGGAACAGCACGGTATCCTTTCCGGTATCCCTGAATTTGCCTGCATCCTGCAACTCCACCTTAAAGATTGCCTGAGGCATCTGAAGATCCCTTATGCTCTTCTGCAAAGTCTCTTCAAACAGGCTGATCTTGGCTTTTCTGGCCTGGGTAAGATTGCCTGCAATCTCCTCCCTTTTCTGTAAAAGCTCTTTTCTCTCCCTCTCCAGCCTTTCAACCTCCAGGTTGTCCTCATCTGCACAGGACACCTGCTGCTGTAGATTGTCCCTTATTTCCATCAGTTCATCTACTGATGAAACTGAATGTTTTCTCATAAGTGAATAAAGCAGTGCCAGCCTCTCCTCCACCATCTCCAGACGCTCCGGAGATACAACAGTACTCTCCTCAACAGACTCAAGTTCCTCTATAATGTCCTTGCACTCAAGCCTGCAGCTTTCCAGCCTGTCTGCCAGTTCCTGCAATCCGGGCACAAAGTTAGAACTCTTTTGCAATAAATGCACCGCATCCTTAAAATTTTGTATTACAGGCACTCCCATTGGAGAAAGGGCAGCTACCGCCTGCGATATTCCTGCCTTTATATCTTCTGAATTGGCCAGCTGCTTCTGCTCAATTTCCAGTTCCTCCAGTTCACCGGCAACAAGTTTTGCCTGTTGCAGTTTTTCCAGCTGGAAGGCCTTGAACTCCATCTCCGCCTCCCTTTTGGCAATCATTTCCTTAAGGTGCGACAATTCATTCTCACATTTTATACAGGCAGAATGTACCTGTGAATACTCCTTAAGCAAATCTGCAGTACCCGCAAAATAATCCAACACCTTCATCTGGTAACTCTCATCAGTCAACAGCAGATGCTGGTGTTGTGCATGTATATCCACTATTTTGGACGATATTTCAGTAAGTGCGGCAAGTGTGGCGGGCTCATCGTTTATAAAGCTTCTGGTTCTCCCTGCAGGAGAGATTACCCTTCTGAGGATAAGCTCCTCCCCTTCATAATCGAACTCTCCCTCAACCACACAGTTTTTTGTACTGTCACCCAGAACCGACACATCCCCCTTGCCACCCAACAGAAGTGACAATGCCCCCAACATTATGGATTTTCCCGCTCCTGTCTCACCGGTAATGATGACAAGCCCCGCCGGAAACTCTATGTCCAGGGTTTCAATCAGTGCATAATTCTGTATGACCAGTCTTTTCAGCATTACAAAAGGCTCTCTATATTGTCCACGATATCTGCGGCAACATCAT
>JAFOER010000171.1 GCA_017380095.1 Bacteroidales bacterium | reverse complement strand
GCTGTGGACAAGGGCATCCAGCATGCACATAGAATCCACTCCGCCGCTCACTGCTGCGAGAACACTGCTGCCGAAATCCACCCCAAGCTCCTGAAGCCTCTTTTTAAAACCGTATCTGAACATAATCTTTACCTTATTTCTTCTACAAATTTACTTATTTTTTGTGTTATATTTGTGTTTAAATGATTGTTGTACCAAAATTTACGTTTATGAAAAAGTTTTTGCTTGCAATTTTGGCTGTAATTGTGGCTCTCCCTTTGACAGCCCAGACAAATGATAAGAAACAGCGTCCGGATCTTGCCTTGGGCAGTGCTATCCCGCAGTTTGTTTTGGAGTCTTCTGTTTACGGTAAAGTTTCTTCTGCAGACCTTAAAGGTAAGGTTGTGCTAATCAATATGTTTGCCACATGGTGCGGCCCTTGCCAGAAAGAACTGGCGGAGGTTAAGGATGTGCTTTGGCCAAAATTCAAGGATAACAGCTCTTTTAAGATGCTTGTGATAGGGCGTGAGCATACAGATGAGCAGCTGCAGAAGTATAATGAGAAGAAAGGGTTCACTTTCCCTCTTTACCCCGACCCTTCACGTGCAGTGTATTCACTTTTTGCAGATATTACCATTCCTCGCACTTATCTTTACAATAAGGAGGGCAAGCTGATTTATTCTTCTATAGGTTATTCAGAGGAGGAGTTCGGCAAACTTATGAAAGCTATAGAGGGAGCGCTTTAATGAAATTTTGATGAAACACATGTTCCTCATCCTTTTTGCCGCCTACCTGGCTGGCAATGTGTATGTGTTTGTGCGCATCTGGAAGGCTTTTTTTTCTTCGGCATCTGTTCTTCAGTATGCTGTGTTACAGTGCGCTGCATTCAAAAGTCTTTTTGCGGTTGTCTTCTGGTTTGCTGCCCTTTCCCTCTTTATTGCCATGTTTGCAAGGAATCTTCCCCTTCCCCAGGGGTTCTTTGCATTGTGCTATAACCTGGGTTCCATCTGGCTTGTCTTTACCCTCTATATGGTGATGATTTTGCTACCCCTTGATTTACTGCGAGTTGTAAAAAGAGACGTCGTCTTAATTACACTAGCTGCCGTGGTATTGCTGCTCATTGGCGGGTATATAAACTATCGGAACCCAAGGGTGGAGAAGGTGGAAATTGGCGGTGGCGGCAGTGGGGAGGTTTCCGGTCTGGAAAGCCTTAGGATTGTGGCAATCAGTGATGTGCATCTGGGTTATGCTACCGGCAAGAGGATGTTGCAAAGGTATGTGAAGCTGATAAATTCCCAGAAGCCAGATGTGGTTCTCATTGCGGGAGATCTCATAGACAATGATGTTGCTCCTGTGGAGTCTGCCAGGATGTGGGAAGAGCTGGGGCAGATTGAGTCTCAGGGAGGTATCTATATGGTTCCGGGCAATCACGAGTATATCAGTGGCATTGGCGAGGTGGAGAAATTCCTGGAGAAGACTTCAATTACCCTCTTGCGTGATTCAGTTGTGGTTTTGCCGGGTGGAGCTGTATTGGCCGGCCGTGACGACCGCTCCAACCGCCACCGCAAAAGTGTGGAAGAACTTATTTGTGCGGTTGATACCCTTCTTCCCGATAGCCATTCTGCGTATGTAATTTTGTTGGAGCACCAGCCCTACGACATTGCCTCCAAATCCACTATGGGGTTTGATCTTCAGATATACGGACACACCCACAGAGGCCAGGTATGGCCGATGTCCCTCCTTGTAGACCGTATGTACGAACAGAGCCACGGCTACCGCCAATGGGGCACTTCCCACGTAATTGTTACCGAAGGCCTCTCCCTGTGGGGCCCTCCCTTTAGGATAGGTACCTCCAGCAATTTGTACGTTGTGACGTTGTCTTCTTGTACAAACACTTGATTTTCAAGTGTTTAATACAATTTGCTCATAATGAGCAAATTGTACAAGAAGACAATGTCACAACAACTGTAAAAGGAATTTTTTGCTGCCAAGGTTGCGGATGGTGTAGAAATCTTCCGGGGAGGCACCTGCGAGCAATTCTTTTTCGTAGAGGCGCTGCGGGTAGCGGGCAAAGGTTCCCTTGTGCACGAAATATTCTACAGGGGGACGTTCCCCGGCGTATTTGAAGCCCAGTTTTTCGTAAACGTCACCGCTGCCCCATTCGGAGTCGGAATAGGTCATTATCTCAAGTGGTGTTCCCGGTTCAATCCTGGTATAACGCTCTTCAATGAAAGCGTTGAGCAAACGTCCCATACCGCCAACAACCCTCACCCCGGGGAGCGAAGCATAACGGATCCATTCGTAGGAGTCAAAAATCAGTATATCAGCATTTTCCTGGTCTTCTTTAGGAACATTCTGGAGCATGGATCCAATTTTTCTCACCATCGGCCGCCCCTCTGAAAATGTTGCCGCAGCCACAATTTCCCCCTCGTACTCCAGGGCATATCTGTAGCGGCATTTTGCATTGGAGTAGGAGTGGTGCCGTTGCAGGAAATCCCTCACCAATGTGGCAATTGCAGGATTTCCTCTTCCCGACAATACCTTGCATTTTCTTGCAAATATGCTCCTGAATCTCTCCAGGCGGGCCAGAATCCTCTCCTGAACCATTTCCCTGGCACTCCACCACCTGTCCTCAAATAGATAGACTTTGTCTCCGGTATCGGGTGTGACAGAATGTATTACATCTGATGAAGCATCTTCAGTTATGGGAGTACTTCCATAGTCCGTACTCCCGTTGTTTAGTTTTTCTCCACTCCATACAGGAGAAACTGCCAACGGTTTGCCGGCAGGAACAAGTTTCACCGAAAAATCATAATCGGGGAAGATGAACTGGTTGCCGTACTCAATAAAATCTATATATGAAGACTCCAGGAAGCTCCTGAAACCGCTTTTGAACATGCTTTCCATAACCCAAAAATATAAAATAAAAGTCAAATGATAACTTTTAAACAAATAAATTTGCAGTTTGTCAAATAATAACTATATTTGCAGTCCCAAAACGGGATGATTCGCTAGCTCAGCAGGTAGAGCACAACACTTTTAATGTTGGGGTCCTGGGTTCGAGCCCCAGGCGGATCACAAAAAGGCTTTCGGAAACGGAGGCCTTTTTTGTTTTGCACCAAAAAGTGCCATTTTTGGAGCAGAGTTGCATCGGAGGCTTGGTTTTGCGACAAAAAGTGCCATTTTTGATGCAGAGTTGCACCAGAAGCGGTGTTTTGCGACAAAAAGTGCCATTTTTGATGCAGAGTTGCACCAGAAGCGGTGTTTTGCGACAAAAAGTGCCATCTTTGGTGCAGAGTTGCATCGGGAGCGGGGTTTGGTGACAATAAGTGCCACTTTTGATGCAGATCAGTAGAAAAATAAAGGAAGAACCCTTTGCGGTAAGGATTCTTCCTTCAGTATTTCTGTGCAGGGCGAATTCATGGCCCTGAAGCTTGAACCGGGCGCCTACAGTTTGATTGTCTCGCCCGGTTTTACCTCGCCGCTGATGATCTTTTCTGCCAATGGGTCCTCAATATAGCGCTGGATGGCACGTTTGAGTGGGCGGGCGCCGTATTGCGGGTCAAAGCCGGCATCGGCAACGAATTTCTTCATCTTCTTGCTCAGCTTAAGGGTAAAGCCAGCCTGTGAAACCCTTTCGTAAAGCTCCTTCAGCTCAATGTCAATAATCTTCTCTATATCCTCACGGGTGAGAGGGTTGAAGAGAATCTGCTCGTCCAGCCTGTTGAGGAACTCTGGGGTAAAGGCTTTCTTTATGGCCTTCTCTATAATCATCCTGCTGTTGGCTACGGTGTCTCTTTTGCTCACATTTGAGAATCCGAGCCCTTTGCCAAACTCCTTCAATTCTTTGGTTCCGATGTTGGATGTGAGAATCAGTACCGTGTTGCGGAAGTCTATGTGACGTCCGTTGCTGTCGGTGAGGCGTCCTTCGTCCAGTACCTGCAGCAGCAGGTTGAAGATGTCGGGATGAGCCTTTTCAATCTCATCCAGGAGCACTACAGAGTATGGTTTGCGGCGGACACGCTCGCTCAACTGGCCTCCCTCGTTGTAGCCAACGTAGCCCGGAGGGGCTCCAATAAGCCTGCTCACGGCGTGTTTCTCCATGTATTCGCTCATGTCTATGCGGATGATGCTGTCGGGAGAATCAAACATATATTGTGCGAGGACTTTGGCCAGCTGGGTTTTTCCCACTCCGGTTGGCCCGAGGAAAAGGAATGTCCCTATTGGTTTGTTGGGGTCCTTCAATCCCGCACGGTTGCGCTGGATGGCACGGGTAACGGTATCCACAGCCCCGTCCTGACCAATAATCCTCTCACGGAGGGTTGCACTCATTGATGCAAGTTTGTTTCCCTCGCTCTGGGCAATCTTGCTTACAGGTATATTTGTTGCCATACTCAGCACAGCTGCCACATCTTCTGCGGTTACACGGGCTGGGGTGGCATTCTGTTTTTTCTGCCATTTTTCCCTCTCGGTGTCGAGTTCGGCACGTTTGCGTTTCTCAATGTCGCGGTACATGGCGGCCCTTTCAAAGTCAGATTCGGCAACTGCCTCCTGCTTCTCCGCAACAATTATCTCAAGGGCCTTCTCAAGGGTCTGTATTTTCTTGGAAACCTTTATGTTCTTAAGGTGTACGCGGCTGCCTGCCTCGTCCATTATGTCAATGGCCTTGTCGGGAAGACAACGGTCTGTAATGTATCTCTGGCTCAGTGAGATGCAGGCTTTTATTGCCTCGTCTGAGTATACCACGTTGTGGTGCTTCTGGTACCTCTCCTTTATCTTCTCAAGGATGTCGAGGGTCTGGTCGTAGTTGGTGGCCTCAACTATCACTTTCTGGAAGCGGCGCTCCAGGGCTCCGTCCTTCTCAATGAACTGGCGGAACTCGTCCAGCGTGGTTGCTCCAATGCACTGGATTTCACCGCGTGCGAGGGCCGGTTTGAGCATGTTGGCAGCGTCAAGCGAGCCTGCTGCCCCACCTGCTCCCACAAGGGTATGCATCTCGTCTATGAAGAGTATGATATTTGGATTTTTGCCCAACTCGTTGAGGATTGCCTTCATCCTCTCCTCAAACTGGCCGCGGTATTTTGTACCGGCCACAATTGAACCTATATCCAGTGAAACTACCCTCTTCCCGATAAGTACCCTGGATACCTCCTTCTTTGCAATTCTTATTGCAAGACCCTCAGCAATAGCGGATTTGCCCACACCGGGTTCACCTATGAGTACAGGGTTGTTCTTTTTTCTCCTGCCGAGAATCTGGGCAAGGCGCTCAATCTCCTTTTCCCTCCCGACAACCGGATCCAGCTTGTCTTCCATTGCAGCTTTTGTGAGGTCATAGCCGAAACTGTCCAGTACTGGCGTTTTCCCGTTCTGCGACATTTTCTGCATTACGGTGTTTGCCTGGCGGGCACCGTTGTTGCCATCCCCGCGGGATGCTCCGCTCCCCCTTTCCAGTATCTCCCCGTCGCTGTCATTGCCTCCCTGCATGTGGGGATCCTGTGCAGATTGTGGCTCCTGGTTTTCACCAGCTCCCGGTTTCTCCGTATTTTCCCCGTTGGATATCAGCTCCTTCACTTTGCTGTATGTGATTCCCAGCTGCTCCAGCCATCTTGAGGCGTGGCCGTCCTGAGCCCTCAGAATTGCCAGCAGCAGGTGGCTTGAATCCGGCTTCATCACCTTAAGTGAACGGGCCTCCAGAAACATTACTTTAAGGGCGTTTTCGCTCCCTTTGGAGAGGGTAATCATGTTCTCCTTTTCTACCGGTACCGGCTCTTTTGCCATAACTGCCTCCTCAAGGTGCGCCTTGAGCTGCGCCATATTGGCTCCAAGAGATGCAAGTGCCTCTATTGTAATGTTTTCGTTATGTCTTATCATGCCAAGTATGAGGTGGTCTGTTGAGATGATATAGTTGCCCAGTCTCATGGCCTCTTCCCTGGCGTAGGATAGTATGTCGTTAAGTTCGTTGCTCAGTTGTAATTGCATCACTCTAAATCTCCCTAAATTTTCCGCTAAAATAGCTAAAATTGTTTGCTATGGCTTTATTAAATGAAAAAAAGTTCGTAATTTTGTATGTTAATTTAACAATTAAATATGGAAATAGAAGAGACACAAGGTAGGATACATCAGATAAACATTGAGGATCAGATGAAGAGCGCTTACATCGATTATTCAATGTCCGTTATTGTATCCAGAGCACTTCCTGATGTGAGGGACGGCCTCAAGCCTGTTCATAGAAGGGTCCTTTATGGAATGAGCGAGTTGGGACTTACGTCGGGAGGACAATACAAGAAATCTGCCCGTATTGTGGGTGAGGTTTTGGGTAAGTACCATCCGCACGGAGACTCCAGCGTTTACGATGCAATGGTAAGGTTGGCCCAGAACTGGAGCATGAGGTATATGCTTGTGCAGGGTCAGGGTAACTTCGGTTCAATTGACGGTGATTCTGCTGCGGCAATGCGTTATACCGAGGCCAGATTCAATGCTATGGCAGAGGAGGTTCTCCTGGATCTTGACAAAAATACAGTTGATTTTAGAAACAACTTTGACGATACCCTTCAGGAGCCGGTTGTGCTTCCTGCAAAGGCTCCTCTGTTGTTGCTCAACGGTGCATCAGGTATTGCTGTAGGTATGGCTACAAATATGGCTCCCCACAACCTCAATGAGATTTGTGATGCCATCATTGCCTATATCAACAACAATGACATTACCACAGACGAGCTGATGGAGCATGTGAAGGGACCGGATTTCCCTACAGGCGGTATCATTCAGGGCTTCCAGGGCATAAGGGATGCATTTGATACCGGAAGGGGCCGAATTGTTGTAAGGGCAAAGACAGATATTGAGGTGAACGAGAGCGGGCGTGAGACAATTGTGGTTACCGAGATCCCTTACATGGTAAACAAGAGGGAGCTTATTGAGAAGATAGCAGAACTTGTTGAGGACAAGAAGATTGAGGGTGTTTCTTATGTGAACGATGAGAGTGACCGTACAGGTATGCGCATTGTAATCAAGCTGAAGATGGGTGCGGTTGCAAATGTGGTGCTCAACACATTGTTCAAGTATACAGCGCTTCAGAGCAGTTTCTCAGTAAACAACATTGCCCTTGTGGACGGCAGACCAAGATTGCTTAACCTTAAGCAGCTCATAAAATATTACGTGCGCCACCGCCACGATGTTGTTGTGCGCAGGGCACAGTTTGAATTGAACAAGGCAGAGACCAGAGCCCATATCCTTGAGGGTCTTTTGAAGGCTCTTGACGTTATGGATGAGGTGATTGCAATCATAAGGGCATCCAAGACAGTTGAAGATGCAAGGCAGGGACTTATAGAGAGGTTCCAGTTTACCGAGGCCCAGGCAGCTGCAATTGTTGAGATGAGGTTGCGCCAGCTTACCGGTCTGGAGAGGGAGAAACTCCAGAACGAGTATGACGAGCTTATGAAACTCATCAACCATTTGAAGGAGGTTCTTGCAAGCATCGAGCTTCAGATGGGCATTATCAAGGATGAGCTTGTTGCCCTCAAGGCAAAATTCGGTGATGAGAGAAGGACTGCAATTGTCCCTTCAGCAGACGAATTCAACCCAGAGGACTTTTATCCTGACGAGGATGTTGTCATTACCATATCGCACCTTGGATACATCAAGAGGACTCCTCTCAATGAGTACAGGCTGCAGAACAGGGGCGGCGTAGGTGCCAAAGGCAGCACAACCCGTGAGGAGGACTTCATTGAGCACATTTATGTTGCAAACATGCACAGCACAATGATGTTCTTCACCCAGAAAGGAAGATGTTTCTGGCTTAAGGTGTACGATGTTCCAGAGGGAACCAAGACATCCAAGGGGCGTGCAATCCAGAATGTGATAAACATTGAGCAGGATGACAAGGTTTGCGCTTATCTGAATGTTCCAACCTTGAGCGATGAGGATTATATCAACAACAACTATATAGTTCTTGGAACCAAGAGGGGTACAATCAAGAAAACTTCCCTTGAGGCATATTCAAGGCCAAGGGTAAATGGTGTGAATGCCATAACCGTAAGGGAAGGGGACGAGCTTATTGAGGCTATGCTTACAAACGGCAACAATGAAATACTCATTGCAGGACGTGACGGCAAGTGTGTAAGGTTCAACGAGCAGGATGCCAGGGCTATCGGACGTACAAGCTCAGGAGTACGCGGAATCACAATTGAGGACGATGATGAGGTTGTTGGTATGATTTGTGTAGATGCAGAAAAGGCAGCTGCCGAAAACCGCACAATTCTTGTTGTAAGCGAGAACGGATTCGGTAAAAAATCGGAGCTTGAAGACTACAGATTGACAAGTAGAGGCGGAAAAGGTGTAAAAACTTTGAATATTACAGAAAAAACCGGTAAACTTGTGGCTTTGAAATCTGTAACTGAGGAGAATGACCTTATGATCATCAACAAGTCCGGTATCACAATCCGCGTTGCGGTATCTGATATCAGGGTTGCAGGACGTGCTACACAGGGTGTGAAGCTGATTAACCTGAGGGAGGGTGACAGCATTGCAGCCGTTTGTGTGGTAAACAAAAGCGAGGACAAACCGGTAGAGATTCCAGAAGAGTAATTTATTAATTTTTTTTAATTTATAAGAAATGAAGAAACTATTGATTCTAGCTGTTGCACTGATGACCCTTGCAACACAGGTAAATGCCCAGAGCAAAGTTGTTAATGATGCTGTTAAAGCTATGATGAAAGCTAAAGCTGATTCTGAGAACCCTAAAAAAGCTGCAGCTTCTGCAACTTGGGTAAAATTGGCCAATGCTTACATTGCATGTTATGATGCACCTGCTGACGGCTTGTTGCCAGGCTCACCAAAAATGCAGACAGACATGATCCTTAAAGGCCAGCCTGCACTTTCTACCGAGCAGGTAGAGAAAGGCGGCGAGCTTCTTACTGCTGTAACTTACGTAGACAAAGTGCTTTACTACAATGAGGGTGGTGCTTTGATGGCTTGGACTGTTACAAAACCAGCTGTTGAGAACGCTTTGACTCTTGCTGTTGAGGCTTTGACCAAAGCCAGCGAGCTTGACACTAAAGGTGCTCAGGGCAAAGCTATTACCGAGGCTTTGAACTCAATCAAGAACAAATATTATGACGCTGCTATGTTTGACAACACCCTTGGCAACTACTCAGCTGCATCACTTGGTTTTGAGAGCGCAATGAACGTTGCTGCACATCCTGTTCTTGGCCAGGTAGATTCAACTTTGGCTTACTATACTGGTGTTACCGCTACTATGGCTGCTGACAACCAGAGAGCAATCAAATTCTACGAGTACTGCCAGTCTATCAACTTTGAGCAGAAAGGTGAGGTTCCTGCTGCTTTGGCTGATGCTTACAAAAACCTTGGCGACACTGTAAAATGTAAAGAGGTTCTTACTGCAGGTTTTGCAAAATTCCCAACCAACCAGTCTATTCTTGTAGCTCTTATCAACGTTTACAGGGAGTCTAACGAGGATCCTGCTAAAGTTCTTGAGATTTTGAAAGTTGCACAGAACAACGAGCCTTCAAATGCAAGCCTTGTTTACGCTGAGGCTGACGTTTACAAACAGCTTGGCGACCTTGAGAAAGCTATCCAGGTATTCAAGAAATCAGGTGAGATTGACCCTAACTACGTATTTGCTCCATATTCAGAGGGTGCTACCTACTATGATTTGGCTGTAGCTATCCAGGCTAAAGCTCAGGAGGAGTTGGATGACAACAAATACATGGCTCTATTGGAGCAGATGGAGAAAGCATTGGTTGACGCAATCGCTCCATTTGAGAGAGCATTTGAGGTTGCAGGTGACAAACCTGAGTACAAAGACCTTAAATTTGCTTGTGCTGAGTACTTGAAGAACATCTACTTCCGTTTCCGCGACAAAGATGAGCAGAGCAAAGCAAACTATGACAAATACAACCAGTTTGTAGAGGAGAACAAATAATCCTGCAATCAGGTGTTAATAAAAAATTGAGGCGGTTCCCTATGGAGCCGCCTCAGTTTTTTTATCATATGTTCCTGTTAATGTCCAACCTTATTCTTTGCCATTTCAACCATTTTACGTGTTGCTTCGTTCAATGGCGGTACTGTAGAAGGTATTACAAATTTTACGTCTGAAGGCTTGATTTTGGATTGTTTTTTAGCCTCATCTTTGGTAAGATAATCACGGTCTACAATGTACATCTCAACCATAGAACGGATTGTAACAGGTGAGCTCGAGCTGAAAATCTTGCGGAGCAGCTTTCCCGTGCCGTTTGCTTCCATTACAAAACTTGCCTCAGTGAGGTCGCATGGCAGATATACACCTTCATCATTTATATTATATGCCTGGGTGCAGTACAATTGGTAGATTTCCATTCCCAATCCAAAAACTTTCAGTGCAAAAGGTGAAATTTTATGCTCTTCTTCATCTGCCAATCCGTCCACTATAGTTGTAAAAGTGTAGTCATTCTGTTTTTGGATGACAGACATGCCACATATGCCGGGTATCTCATGAAGCTTTACTGTGCTTTCCCCTTCCTTGAATGATTGGGGCGCTCTAATCTCCTTATCATTGAGGTCGCCCAATATTGTGAGCATAGATGGAAAGTCAGATTCGTCGCTGGATGCCAGGCTGTCTTTTCCATCGATTTTGTAACGTGAATATTGATGGCTGTCAAGTATTCTGAGAGAGGAGCTGCCGTTGAACTTCGCCTTTTTTGAAGCTGCCACAAAACGGTCTGCCATGTGCTCAATAAAGAATGTTGTAGTATCTGTTGAGTTGCACATGCTGAAATATTCACGTACATAGAAAATCTGTTTGAGGACATTCCTCTCTGCCGGAACTACCACCACCTCCTCCAGTTCATAAGCTGCAGGTATCATTTCCCATGTCTTCTCTTCTGCCTGTTCTATGACAAGCTGTTCGTACCCTATGCAACGGATGGTTATGGGGTATGCAGATTCCGGAATACCGGTGATTGTGCCGTCGCTGCCGGTAATGCCGGCCATATTGCCGGATGCGTCAAAAATTGAAGCTGCAGAAACGGGAGTGTTGTCTGTTGCGTCTATTACCCGTTGTTGGGCAAGGGCATGGCTGGAAAACAGGAGTATGCCTGCAGCCAGAATTAAAAATCTTTTCATTGTAACATTGTATTATATGTGCAAAGTTACTTTGAATTTGTTTAATTTTGCAACGGTAAAATGAATATAATTTATAGATGATGCATGAGGGTGTATAGAAATTCATGCATCTGTAAAATGTTTGCAAGATGACTCAAGTTGACAAGAATATCGTGAATGGGGAAAAAGTAGACGGACAATCCCATATCCATTACGGCAATTGTTTGAACTGTGGTGCGGAACTTAAAGGTACATATTGCCACCTCTGCGGGCAGGAGGCTACTGACAAGTCGCGTACCGTTATAGGGTTTGTTAAGGAATATCTCAACAATGCCTTTCTGTGGGATTCCAAGTTTTTCAGTACACTATGGACACTTCTGCGCCATCCCGGCAAACTGACAAAAGATTTTTTGCAGGGGAAGATAATTTCTCAGGAGAATCCGCTGAAGTTGAACATGTTTCTCCTTTTTGTGTTCATTACTTTGTTTGTGCTTTTTTCCGGTTCTGAGAAAATGACGGCTCCCGTGGAGCAGCTGACCAATGATGAAATGCTGCTGCCCGGTATACAGATAGGAGTGCTGAACGAAGATGCGGAATATGCTGCAAAGATGAAGGGTGGTGCTTTTGATACAGTTCAGCTTGTTGCCCCTTTGAATCTGGCAGAAATGTATCCCGAATTAATTGAAGTGCTGGAAATAAAGGTGGATACAAAGGGCGAGTCCCTTGATACGTGGGTGGCGGCACTTCCGCAGGTGCTTATTGCGGACAAGATCATTATTGAAACTGACAACGGCAGTTACAGGTTTAATCCTCAGGCAAATGCAGTCCGTAATGAACTTGATATGGTACGTTCCATCTGGGGGGAAATGGTAAGGATAACATCACAGTATTTTCCTATGCTGCTGTTGCTTACAGTTCCGTTCCTTTCTTTTTCAATAAGGCTTGTTCAGCGCAGGAGCAGACTCCCTCAGATAAACCATTTTATCTTTGCCCTGCATTATACGGCTTTTCTGGAACTTCTCATCATATGCATATTCTTGCTTCATCTGGCAGCTGATCCCTCTATGAAGCTGATGGAGTGTGTGTTGGTGGTTGCTTCCTGTACATATCTTGCCATTGCTTTCCGCAAGGTTTATGAGACAGGTTCATGGTTCAAGGCCTTTGTGAAATCACTGTTTACAAGCCTTATTTATTTCATTATACTTCTTTTGATATTTATGGTGATATTTTTCATTGCCTGCATTATTACTGTGGCTGAGTATGTCTAAAAATTTTTAACTTTGCCTAATATTCATACAGGATAAATGGCAATAAGGAAAAAAATATCGCTGGGTTTTGTTGTGATTGGAACCATTCTTCTGGTTTCCAGCGCAATTTCCATTTATGAGTTTGTGAGGATGCGCAATACCGTTTCCAATCTCATCAATGACAACATTTCTGCCATCAACACATCCAGGCTTATGCTTGAGGTTAGTGATGAGTACAATTTCAATCTTGTGAGGGGATTGGGTGATGAACACGGCAAGATCAATATCAAGTCAAAGGATGATACCCGTTTCCGTGATTATCTTAATGATGTTAGGGACAAGTTCACTACAAAGGCTGAGCAGCAGCTTGCAGACTCAGTGAGGTATGCCTATTCTACCTATATCATTATAATGAATGATGCTCCTGTTGTGTGGCAGGGGGATTACAATGCACGCCGAAACTGGTATTTCAACAGGCTTTATCCTGTTTATATGCAGCTGAGAGGTTATCTGCAGAGCCTTACCCATACCAGCCAGCAGGCTTTGGCAGACAATTCAAAGATAATGTCGGAGAGTTTTTACCGCAGTATCATGCCGGGTGTAGTGGCGGTTCTTGTAGGTATTGTACTGGTGTGCCTTTTCAATTATTTCATAAACAAATATTTTGTTTTTCCTTTCAACAGGATAGCAGAAGCTGTTCAGGATTACATTAACCGCCGCAGAAGCTATAATGTTATGGTTGAGGGTGATGAGGAGATGAGGGAGTTCAATGAGAATATAAGGGAACTTGTTGAGACAAACAGGAGACTTACCAAAAAGAGCTAGGAGATGAATATAAGTGTAGTTTCAAGAAATATTGGCATAGCACTTCTTTTCAACGCTTTTTTCATGTTTTTGAGCGTTGTGGTGTCTGTGCTGTATGATTTTGATTCTGCTTTTTCCCCGCTTCTGCTGAGTGCTGTAATTACTTTTACTACCGGTCTGTTCCCCCTTATCTTTGTGAGGACCCATGAGGAGATCCATATAAAGGAGGGGTTTACCATCATAGTCCTTTCCTGGATCCTTTCCTGCATCTTCGGCATGCTCCCGTATGTTTTGTGGGGAGGGGAGTTTACCCTCATAAATGCATGGTTTGAGAGTGTTTCGGGCTATACAACTACTGGCGGTACAATTTTGCAGGATATTGAGGCACTGCCCAAAAGCCTCCTTTTCTGGCGTTCTTCTACCCATTTTATTGGTGGTATTGGAGTTGTGGTGTTCATGCTTCTCATTCTCCCTATGGTGAGTACATTCAAGATGCGTCTGAGCAAGATGGAGATGACCTCCCTTTCAAAGGAGAATTACCGGTTGAGGACCAAAGAGGCCATCAGGGTTATTGCTACAGTATTTGTGGGGCTTACAGTTACTTCTGCCATAGCTTTCATGATTGCCGGAATGGGGCCGTTTGATGCCGTGAACCATGCTTTCAGTGTGGCCGCTACGGGAGGGTTCAGTACAAAAAATGCCTCTATTGGTGCTTTCGGCTCTTTTGGTATTGAGCTGGTTGCTGCTATCTATATGATTATTGGAGGTATGCATTTTGGCCTTATTTATCAGGCGTTCTCACACCGCTCTCCAAAACTTTTCAAGTCGCCGGTAACAAAACTCTATTTGGGCACCATAGTGGTGTCAACTGTGATTGTGGCTGCCGACCTGTTGATATCGGGAACAGGTTCCTCTGTTTGGGATACCCTGTGGATGGCATTCTTCAATGTGGCATCATATATTTCAACTACCGGTTTTGCTACAGTTGACTGCAGTGTGTGGCCGGCACTCTCCATTCTGTTGCTGATGTTCCTCTCTGTACAGTGTGCCTGTTCGGGGTCTACGTCGGGAGGATTGAAGACAGACAGGATTCTCATTTTCTGGAAGAGTTTCAGAGTGCAGTTGCGCAAACAGATGCATCCGAGTGCGGTAATTCCTACAAGGGTTGGAACAAGTATTGTTGATACACAGATGGTTGCGGCGGTGAACCTTTATGTTGTGGTTTATTTTCTGTTCCTGTTTGTGGGTGCGGCTGCGCTTTGTATGATGGGTGTGGATTATATGGATGCATTTTCCGCTTCCATTTCAAATTTGGGCAATGTGGGGCCTGGTTTCGGCAATGTGGGTGCATTGGACAATTTCTCGCAGATTCCTGTTCTTGGCAAGTTCATTCTGGCGGCGCAGATGCTTCTTGGCCGTCTTGAGATATATTCACTTATAATTATGTTCTCTATCTGGAAATGGCGTTAGAGGAGTATTACACACAGATTTTCATCAAGCAGTTGGGGATGGAACCAACGGAGGGGCAGAGGGAGCTTTTTGAAAAATTGGGTAAGTTTCTTGTTCTTCCTCCCGACGAATTTCCTCTTCTTGTAGTGCGGGGTTATGCCGGTACCGGAAAGACTACAGCCATTTCAACCTTTATCCGTGTCCTTAAGGAGTTCAAGAAGAAGTGTGTGCTGCTGGCACCTACCGGAAGGGCGGCCAAAGTGCTTTCCAATTATTCCGGGGTGCAGGCCAAGACAATCCACAAGCAGATTTACAGGCAGAAGTCCCTTGCCGACAAGGAGGCCAAGTTCAGGCTCGATTTCAACAAGAGCAAGGATACTGTCTATATTGTGGATGAGGCTTCCCTCATTACCATTGGTACAGGTATGGAGAGTACAATTTTTGGCAGCGGTGACCTTTTGGATGATCTGATTTCTTACATAAGGCAGAACACAGGCAACAAGCTTATCCTTATGGGTGATTCGGCGCAGTTGCCCCCAATAGGGCTGGAGGAGAGCCCTGCGCTGGATTTTGATTATGTTTCCCAGTATTCCCATGTGGCGGATATGGTTACCCTTACAGATGTGGTGAGGCAGGCTGGGGAGAGCGGCATTTTGTATAATGCCACACTTTTGCGTCAGGAGATTGAGAATGGTGAGCTGGATGCACCGAGGTTCAGGTGCAAGGGGTTTGATGATTTCAAAAGGATATCGGGAGGAGAACTGATAGAGGAGCTGGACGGGGCCATTTCCAAATATGGGTTGGATGAGGTAGTGGTGCTGTGCCGTTCCAACATGAGGGCCAACAGGTACAATATGGGTATAAGGCAGACTGTCCTTTTTATGGAGGAGCAGCTTACCAGGGGTGACAAGCTTATGATTGTGAAGAACTGTTACCAGTTCCTGGAGGATGTGCCCGATCTGGATTTTATTGCCAACGGGGATGTGGCTGAACTGGTGAGGATTGGAAATTATGAGGAGCGTTACGGGCTCCATTTTGCCCAGGCTACCCTTCGGTTCCCGGATTACAATAATGTGGAGATTGATGCAAAGGTGATTCTGGATACCCTTACTTCTGTTACCCCTTCTCTTGACAGGGAGCAGCAGCAGGCCTTGTTTGAGGGTGTTTATGCCGATTACTCTGATATTACCATAAGGAAGAAGAGGATGGAGAAGGTGCGTGAGGACAAGTATTTCAATGCGTTGCAGATAAAGTATGCGGCAGCCATTACGGGGCACAAGTCGCAGGGCGGACAGTGGAAGTGTGTGTTTGTTGACAACAATCTTTGGAAGGATGACATTTCGCTTGATGACAAGAAGTGGCTGTATACTGCTATGACCAGAGCGGTGGAGAAGGTGTATTTGGTCAATTTCGCAGACCGGTATTTTGAATGATGCCAAAAAGTTGGTAACTTTATATTTTAGGACAAATTTTTAGAATTATGAGACTATACAGATTTTTGATGGCTGTTGCAGTGGTGATGTTTTCGTGCACTGCAGCTGCAAGTGCGCAGGAGAGTGGAAAGAAGGCTCTTACTGCAGAAGAGATTGTCGGGAAGATGCCGGAAGGCATTGTTAACCAGTTGCCTATGGTTGCAGGCTGGAAGGATGCCGGTACCTTGAAACTTGCCCATAGAGAGGGGAGGGGATTCAAGATGTTTGAGTATAATGTGAAGAGCGGGGAAAAGGTTGCTGTGGAGGCTGCTCCAAAAGTTCTTGCTCCTGTGGCTGAGGCTATGGCCAGGTTCATGGAGTTGCCTTTGGCCAAGGAGGTTAAGAACCCTACACTTTCACCTTGCGGAACCAAGGTTGCCTTCACCGACAAGGAGAACAATCTTTGTGTGTGGAATTCCGGTTCAGGAGAGGTTGCAAAACTTACTTCTGATGGTACCAATGTGATTATGAACGGTTATGCCTCTTGGGTTTATTATGAGGAGATTCTTGGCAGGCCTTCACGCTACAAGGCTTTCTGGTGGAGCCCGGACAGCAAGAGGATTGCTTACTACAAGTTTGACGACAGTGCAATTTCAATGTTCCCTATCTATGATTCACGCGGCAAGCACGGTTTCATTACAGAGACAAGATATCCTAAGGCAGGTGACAAGAATCCTGAGGTTAAGATTGCTTTTGTGAATGTTGAGGACGGTTCTACTGTATGGGCGGATTTTGACCATACTGTAGACCAATATTTCGGT
>JAFOER010000170.1 GCA_017380095.1 Bacteroidales bacterium | reverse complement strand
TTTGAGGATGGCTGCTGTTGACATGAATCCTCCACCCGAGTGGCCGTGGATACCCACTTTCTTGCCGTTGATGAACGGATGTCTTGCAGCAAGCTGCTGTACTGCCACCTTCTTGTCTTCCAATCCGTAATCTCTAAGGTTACCATAGCCGAAGTTGTGATACCATTTTGAGCGGTTAGGGTGTCCACCCCTGTTGCCTACTGTTACAACAATGAAACCAAGCTGAGCAAGGCGGTCAACCCTGTCCATATTATAGCTCCATGATGAGTTGTTGGCCTCGGTCTGAGGGCCTGGATATACGTACTCAATGATAGGGTAAAGTTTGGTAGAGTCAAAGTCAAACGGTTTGTACATGACACCGTAAAGGTCTGTAATGCCGTCACCGGCCTTAACTGTAAAAATCTCAGGGAACTTGTAGCCATGTGCAAACAACTGGCTAAAATCTGCCTCCTCAAGGTCCATGATCTTGCGGCCTGTCTGGTCGTAAAGGGCTGTCTTAGGGGTACAGTCAACTCTTGAGTAGTTGTTCACAAAGTATCTGTTGTTCTCACTCATGTTCACGCTGTTGTCATAGTCACCCTTGTTAAGCAGTTTAACATTGCTGCCGTCGAGGTTTGCACTATATAGATACATATAGTATGGATTGATTCCTTTCTCCCTGCCGCATGCAGTGAAGTAAACAACTCTCTTGGCCTCGTCAATTCCCACAACGTTCTCAACGTGGAACTCACCCTTTGTAATCTGGTTCTTCAAAGTTCCGTCTGCACCATAAAGATACAAGTGTGCCCATCCGTCTCTCTCAGACCAGTGTACAAACTCGGTGTCATTGTTGAAGAATTTGAAGTCCCTGGTTTCAACGTATGTGTTAAGTTCCTCGTGAAGGATAGTCTTGCATTCTCCTGTAGCTACATCTACCGAGCAGAGGTCAACCCTCTTCTGGTCGCGGCTCTGGCGGGTAAAGTAGAATTTGCTGTTGTCTCCCATCCAGCGTGTAGGGACATATTTGTTATAAGCCCTTTCCCTTGCGGTTACAGGAGCCCTCTCAATGCCTACAGACTGGTCCTTGAAAGCGGCAATATCTATAGTTTTTGAAGTCTTGTTTTCAAAATCAAACAGATAAAGATGAGCTTTAGGGCCAGGCTCACCAGGCATCTGGTATTTGTAGCCTTCCAGTTTAGGACGTGGGCTTGCAAGAACATCAATAACCCAAAGCTCCTTGATGTTGCTCATGTCGTTTCTGGTTATGGCAAAATGTTTTGAGTCAGGAGACCATGCAACATATGCACCGGTACGTTTGGTAGTATCCTCCTCGTGGTTTCCGCCGTACATTCCCCTGCCGGCATAAGGGAACTCCTTGGTACCGTCTGTTGTAAGGCGGTGCTCAACAATTGTAGAGTCCTTGTCGTTCTCCATAGCCTTTTTCAGGTTCTCCATATCCATATACCACAAGTTGTAGTTCTTCCCGAAGATTGCATATTTTCCGTCGGGAGAAACACTTGCCCATCTTGGGTAATCCTTCTCTTTCTCCTGTTCTGTTATGTCGGTAAGCTTGCCCTGGGCAATGTCCCATTTGAAACGGAATACCTTGTTCTCTTTCTGGGGTTTGCCAGGTTTCTTCTTCTCACCAGGTTTCTCTTTCTTAGGAACCATAACAGATGTCCTTACCTCAAAGGTGAAGGCTTTGTCGTCATCTGTGAGCTCAATCCTTTGCAACGGAAGGTGCTGTGCATCAAACGGGTCTTTTGTGATGGCAGAGATCTCGGCAGCAAGTTTGCCCATGTCCCATGCCTTCTTCTTTGTTCCTGCAACAGGATCTACAATATAATACTCGGTGCCGGAAGTTGTTTTATAGGTATACCAGAACTTGTCTGAATTCTTGAACCAATTGGGTCTCACTTCTGTAGAGAAAACCATCTTGAACACTTTCTTTGCAGAGAATCTCTCCGCAAGCTCGTAATTGGCTTTGGTAACCGGTGTCTGCTGGGCGTATCCTACGCTGCAGGCAATAAGCGCAATTGCTAACAGTAGTTTTTTCATGTATAATATATAATTAAGTTATGTTATAGTTTCCTTTCCCACTCACCAACTTCCATATCCTTTATGGTGCCGTTCTCAATCCTGAACCTGAGGGCTGTCCTCACATTGTGGAACCCCTGGATTCCCGCAGCACCCGGATTGATGGTGAGTACATTGTATTTGGTATCGTTGATAACCTTGAGTATGTGCGAGTGGCCGCAGATGAATATGTTTGGCATATGGGCATTTATAAGCTGGAATGCCTTGAAGTCATATCTCCCCGGGTACCCGCCTATATGCATCATGAGAATTCTCATCCCCTCCATCTCAAAAAACTGCACATACGGATGGGCAAGCCTCACGGTGTGGTCGTCACAATTGCCGTAGACACCTCTCAGCGGTTTGAATGCCGCAATGGCATCTGCTGTTTCAATGTTCCCGAAGTCCCCTGCATGCCAGATTTCATCCACAGGCTCCAGGAATTTCTTCAGCTTGTCATCAAATACGCCGTGGGTATCCGATATCAATCCTATATAGGCCATGACATTTGACTCTCCTGCGGTATAAAGGTTAAAGCTTTATTACAATTTTCTTCTTGTACAGGTACATTGCCATAGCGGTAAATACGGCAACATAAACAAGCGCAAATATAAGTGAAGAGATATTGTTGTTCTCACCTACAATAGCCACGCATACATTGTTGTAGAACCAGCTGAGCACGCTCCAGCTCCTCTCTTTCATTGTGCCGTCCGCCAGCATCACCATTCCTTTCCATTTGATTATCTGTCCAAGGACCTTGGCAAACAGTCCTGCCATCACAAAGGCAAACAATGGGTTCATGCCCAAAGCCTTGAATGGGGTGAATGCCTTTTCCTTTCCTTTTACATCAATCAGATAGATGAAGAAAGCCAGCATCACAATGCTCCATCCCCCTGCGTACAACACGTATGAACCTGTCCACAAAGCCTTGATGATAGGGTAGCAGATGCTCCATACCAAACCTGCACCAATGCAGCACAGACCAATGGTGTACAGTTGTGCAACCACGGTAATTTTGTCGGGAGTCTGCTGGATCTTCTTCCCGATAATGAATCCCAAAAGTACTGTACATGCTCCCGACAATGCACCAAGCAACCCCTCAGGGTCAAACGGGATACCGAATCCCTTGTATATGTGGTCAACTCCAAAAATTGCAAGGTCTATCTTGTCTGCATTCTGTCCTGCAAGGGAGAAGGCACCTGCGGCACCGTTCACCATCTCTGCAGAGGAGTCGCCTATGAGCCAGAGGATAAGCCAGTGCAATCCCATAAGGATAGCCATTGCCGGTATGATCCTTTTGGCCTTCTGCAGCCACAATGCAACAAAACCGCCAAGAACATAGCACATTGCAATTCTCTGCAAAACACCTATAATGCGTACGTGCTCAAGACGGTAGATGAAGTTCTCCCAAACTGAAAGGTCGGGATTTGGAGAAGTAGGGTAGAACGGGAACCAGTTGAGCCCGAATCCCACAAGGAAAATGAGGATTCCCCTTTTTACAAGTTTCTTTACGCTTGCTCCGCTCAATCCCTCATTGTATTTTGCAAAGGAGAAGGCCATTGCCGCTCCAACTACAAAAAGGAAAAATGGGAAAACAAGGTCAGTAGGGGTGCATCCTGCCCATTTGGCGTGAGCCAACGGAGGAAAAATGTGTCCCCATGAACCGGGGTTGTTTACAAGTATCATACCTGCAACAGTCATACCCCTGAGCACATCAAGTGCCACGTAACGCTGTGATTTTATCTGTGTCATTGCTGTAAATAGTTTTTCCAATTTTATACAAAAATAAAATGTTTTGTTGATATATTTGCAATAAATCGCCAAGAAGGAACCTGTATGGGGTTTAGAATCCCGCAGTTGTCTCCATTCCTGGAAATAAATGCCTGATATGGAACTGTTTTATTCTACAGATATAGCAAACGGATTGTGCACCCTTACAGAGGAGGAGAGCAGACACTGTTCAAAGGTGCTCAGGCACCAGGCCGGTGACATGATAAATGTCATTGATGGGAGCGGCTCGCTCTACAGCTGCAGGATAATCGAATGCGGCAAAAAGGTTGTATGCACAATAGAAGATGTGCAGGAGAGGTTCGGCGCGCATAATTACCATCTTACAATGGCCGTATGTCCCACAAAAAACATAGACCGCTACGAGTGGTTCCTGGAGAAGGCCACAGAGATGGGGGTTGACATTGTGGTTCCGGTAATTGGGGAGCACTCCGAGCGCCGCATAATAAAACCCGAACGCCTGGAGAAAATCCTTGTCTCGGCAGCCAAGCAATCCCTCAAGGGAGCGGTGCCGCAGCTGAAGGATGCCGTAACGGTAAAGGAGTTCCTCAAGGGGAGTGCTCAGGGCGTGAAACTCATCGCATATTGCGGAGAGCAGGAAAAGGTTACCTTGGCGGCAGCTGTAGCGCAGGCAAAGGAGATGGCGGCAGAACATTCTCTCCCTGCAATTACTATCCTTATAGGGCCGGAAGGTGATTTCTCTCCTGCGGAGGTGGAAGCTGCAATTGCGGCCGGCTACCGTCCGCTCACTTTGGGGGATTCCCGTCTCCGCACTGAAACAGCAGCCGTGGCGGCAGTAGCCGGAGTCTATTTCATGATTTAAAGAATTATTATCTTTGCATTAAATACCTTAACAGTTGAACAGTATGAAAGAGCAGATAGATGCAGCAATAAAAGTTTTGAAGGAGGGTGGAGTCATCCTTTATCCTACAGATACAATTTGGGGTCTTGGTTGTGATGCCACAAATGAGGCGGCGGTTGAGAAGATTTTCAGGATCAAGCAGCGTTCGGACAGCAAGAGCCTCATTACACTTGTGGCTGATCTGGATATGGTGGGCAAGTATGTGAAGGAGATTCCGGAGATTGCCGTGCAGCTGGTTGAGGTTAATGACAAGCCTATGACAATCATTTACCCTGGGGCAACCGGCCTTGCTAAGAATGTTGTTGCGGAGGACGGCACCGTGGGTATCCGTATTCCCGACAACGAGTTCTGCAACAAACTCATTTTCAAGTTCCGCAAAGCTATAGTTTCCACTTCTGCAAACATTTCCGGTGCTCCGGCACCAGCGAGGTTTGAGGATATTCCTCAGGAGATAAAGGATGCCGTGGATTTTGTTGTTTCACCTGAGTTTGAGGGTAATTGCACACGTGCTGCATCACAGATTATAAAGGTTGGTCTGGGCAGTGAGATAGAAATCATCAGAGGGTAGGTGGCCTGCCGGTGCGTTATGCCCGGGAGGATATCCTTTGTGGGCAGGGGCAGTTTGTCGGGGAAGATCAGAGGATAACCTCTGCGGTTACCGGGTAGTGGTCTGAGAGCGGGGTCCTGTGTATGGTGTGCTCTATGCACTCAACATCGCGGGGCACCAGGATGTAGTCTATGCGCAATAGAGGCCATACGGGGATGAATGTTCCTCCAAACGATTTGCCGGCCTCCTTGAAGGTGTCTTTCCTGTTTTTGGCAAGGGTATGGTAGGTGTACGACATTGGGGTGTCGTTGAAGTCGCCGCAGATTATTGCAGGCTGTGAGTGGCTGTTTATGTTTTCCAGTATGCGGCCTACCTGCTCGGATCGTTTTATGAATGTCCCCTTCATCTTTTCGTGGGTCTGTACTATGTCGCGGGTGATTTCCTCCCCCGCAGCTCCCAGTTCGGCTATGGCGGCATTTTTTTCAGCTGCAGCTGCCCCTGTCCCGTCACCTTTTTTCAGCAATCCGGAGAATTTGTGGGCAAGTGCCGTAAAAGAGACATTGTATGATTCCAGGTGGTTGTTGTATACCCTCAGTCTCCTTCCAAAGTGCTTGATATCCGCAAAGATGGAGAGGTTGGTGCTGTTGGGGAAACTTATCCTTCCCCTCTCTCCCATAGGGTATTTGCTCAGTATAATGTTTCCAAACAGTTTCCCGTTCCTGGCTTTGAACAGGTGGTAATGCCTGTGTGGATACTGCCCGAAAATTGTGTCGGCCTGGGTATAGCTCTCTGCAAAAAACTCCTGAAGGCAAACGATATCCGGTGATTCCATTGAGAGGTGGCGTGCAATCTCCTTCCTGCACTCCTCTCTTGTGAGCCCTTCTTCAGACGACGAGAACATCCCTGCATTATAGCTCTCTATTTTGAGCCGTATTCCCTCGGTATCAACTTTTTCCTCGTGTCCTATCTTAAAGAACAGCTCCGTGTAGAGCAGTGACGGGAGAAGGGCCACAACAGTAATCCATGCACTGGCACTGCGCCGCAGTACTGCAACCAGCAGCAACAGCAGGTTGATTGCAAACAGCGGTATGAAGTAGAGTCCGAAAAACAGCGGCAGTGAAAACTTGGCCGGATTCACGTACACGGCAATATAGGAAAGGAACATGGCGGCAGCGGCCACAACCAGGATAGCCCTGAATGTGATTCCAAACAAAAGGGGAGACCTCTTTCTCCCCCCGCTATGATCCTTTCTTCCCATCAATAATACATTCTGTTGTTTTTCTTCCAGTAAAGGATAAGGAAGAATCCGAATATCATACCTCCAAGGTGTGCAAAATGGGCAACATCTCCTCCTCTTCCCGACAATCCCAGCAGCAGCTCAAGAGCACCGAAAATTATCACGAACCACTTGGCCTTGAGTGCCACCGGCGGGAATATGAGTTGCATGATGTTGTCGGGGAAGAGCATTCCGTACGCAAGGAGGAGGCCGTAGATGGCTCCGGACGCTCCTACTGTAGGGGTTACAAGTATGGACTGGATGCTGCTTTGTGCAAACATGTCACCTGCGTTGAAGTCTGCAATGTATCCTCTCAGCTGCAGGTACATCACCCCCATATGGAGCAATGCTGCACCTATGCCTGTTACAAAGTAGTAGAACAGGAATTTCTGGCTTCCCCATACCCTTTCAAGCACACATCCGAATATGTACAGGGTGTACATGTTGAACAGGATGTGGGTAAATCCTCCGTGCATGAACATGTGTGTTACAAGCTGGTAGGGCTTGAAAAACGGTGACTTGAAGTAGAACAGCGCAAAGTTCTCATACATGAAGTTACCTGTAATTGCGGTAATCAGGTACATGAGAACGTTTATCATTATAAGGTTCTTTACAACGGGAGGCATGCTCCCCAATATTGAATTTCCTCTGAAACTTATCATAATTACATTAATTTTCCGGCAAGTTCCTCCATTGTAATGATTGCCATTACAGGGTTTCCCTGCGGTGTTGTATTTGGAGTGCTGCAGGCAAACAGGGAGTCTATGATATCCTGTGCCTGTGCGTTGTTTATTGCCTGTGGCCTTCCAAGTGAAGATTTGGCTACCAGTTGGGCAGCTATCTTCTCCTTGAACTCCTGCTCAAGATCCTTGCCAATCTCCTGCAATCCTGCAATGATTGAGTCCATGCTCTCCTTAATGTTGAGGTTGTGATCTGCAAAAGTGGCTGGTGTGCCATACACTACAATGCAGTTCTCGCCAAACGGGCGGATGTCAAAGCCCAGGCTCTTGAGCATTTCCGCATTCTCCATAAGGAGGTGGTATGAGTTGTGGTCCAGGTCCATGGTCTCTGGGAACATGAGTTCCTGTACCGGCTGTGTGGCGGTGGTGATGGATCCAAGGTACCTTTCATAAAAGATTCTCTCCCTTGCCCGTCCTATGTCTATAAGCATCAGCCCGGATTTTACTGTTGTAAGGATATATTTCCCCTTTACAACGAGTGTAGGGTTGGCGCAGGCATTGTCTTCCCCAAAGAAGCCGTTGTATCCAGTTGTGGCGGTATCCTCTTCCGTTGCCGGATAACTGTTTCCTGTGTGGGCTGCAGCCACAGGTGCGTGCCCGTCTTCAAACAGCGGGTTGCCGTCGAATCTGGCGGTGGCGGTAAAGTCTTCCCTGTTGCTGTTCCACTCGGCTGAAGAGTTCCATTTGGCTCCGTTCTTCTTCTCCTCGTCAAAAGGATTGAAGAGCGGGTCGTAGTTTATCTTTGGTGCGGTAAGATGGCGTGTGCCTCCCTGGAATCCGGTTTTCAGTACAGGTATCTCCGGAGCTCCCTCCGTATCAAAGTCAATTGAAGGGACAAATGAGCCCTCACCAATGGCCTCCTTTACGCAGGCGGTTACAATTTCAAAAATGACTCCCTCATCCTCAAATTTTATTTCGGTCTTGCTGGGGTGGATGTTCACATCCGTGCTTCCCGGTGCAAGTTCCAGGAAAAGGAAATATGAAGGGGAGGTGCTGTCGGGAATAAGATTGCCGTAGGCCTTTATTATTGCCTTGTGGAGCAGCGGGCTTTTGAAGAACCTTCCGTTTACAAAAAGGTACTGGTTGGGCTGGCTCTTCCTGGCAAACTCCGGACGTCCTATGAATCCCTGTATCTTTACTATGTTAGTGTCTGTCTGTGCGGTGATGAGGTCTTTGGCTATCTCCTTGCCGCAAAGCTGGGTTATCCTCTGTTTTACGGTTGCCGCCGGCTGTGCATGGAACACATCCTTTGAGTTGTGGATGAGCCTGAACTCAACTGATATGCGGGTGAGTGCCACCCTTATGAATTCGCTTACAATCTGCCTGTATTCCACATTGTCCGATTTGAGGAATTTCCTCCTGGCAGGGACATTGTAGAAAATGTTCCTTACTGCAATGTTGGTCCCTACAGGGCAGGAGGTCTCGCTCTGCGATATTATGCTGTTCTCGGCAATGTGTATCTCAGTACCGCATTCGCACTCCTGCTTGCGGGTCTTGAGGGTTACGTCTGCACAGGCTGCAATGGAAGCCAGGGCCTCCCCTCTGAAACCGTATGTGTTTATGTTGTACAAATCCTCAGCCTTCTCAAGTTTTGAGGTTGCATGGCGCTCAAAACAGAGGGCAGCCTCCTGCGGTGTCATGCCGCATCCGTTGTCAATAACCTGAATGAGGGTACGGCCGCTGTCGTTTATTACAACAACAACGGAGGTTGCACCGGCATCTACGGCATTCTCCATAAGCTCCTTTACAACATTGCAAGGGCGTTGGATAACCTCACCGGCTGCAATAAGATTTGCAATATGGCTGGGCAGTACCTGTAACATCTTCTAGAACAATAATCCCATAAGCTGGGCCATATATACTGCAGCAACTAGTGCGGCGGCAATTCCCATAATTGAAATGAACCTCATGAAAGGGGTGTACTTGAGCTCCTTCCTCTGTACTTCCATCCTCTTGAATGATCCCTTTATGCTGGCCCCCGGTACGTACTCCCTCGCCCTTTCCCTCTCTGCTGCATCTATCTTGTTCTTGAGAGCTTCTTTCCTCTCATCGTAAAATACCGGCTGGTAGTTGAATTTCCTGATTTTAGGTTGCTGAAAAAATCCCATAACTATTATCTTTTTCTAAACAAACAAAGATAAAATATTTATGTTAAATTTGCTCAAAATATTTGATATGGATATAAGAGTAGGAAACGGTTATGATGTCCACCTGCTTGCTCCGGGGTTGGAGTTCTGGCTTGGCGGAATAAAGGTTGAACACACAAAGGGGTGCGTGGCCCACTCGGATGGCGATACCCTTATCCACGCATTGTGCGATGCAATGCTTGGTGCCCTCGCACTCGGTGATATAGGAAAACATTTTCCCGACAACTCTGCAGAATTCAAGGGGATAGACAGCAAGATCCTCCTCTCCAGAGTGAATGCACTCATCAGGGAAAAAGGTTACTCCCTTGTAAATGCAGATTGTACCATCCTGCTGCAGAAACCTAAAGTTGCCCCTTACATCATTCCTATGAGAGAGTGTTTGTCGGGAGTATTGGGGGTGGATGTGGAGAGGATTTCGGTAAAGGCAACCACTACAGAGGGAGCCGGATTTGTGGGAAGGGAAGAGGCAATTGCCGTTTATGCCACAGTATTGCTTGCCAAATTATAACCGCTATTTGATAATAACCTTTAAACTTAAGAAAATGAAGAGATTGTTGCTTTTTGTAATGTTGCTTGTCCCTTTGTTTGCAGCTGCCCAGGAGGGTGAAAAGGGTGAATTTTACGGAACTGTGGATTTTGGATACAGATGCATGTGGAGAGGTTTTGAAAACGGTACTGCTCCATCTGTCATGCCAACCGTAGGTTACAGCAAGGGGGGATTTGACATTTATGCCTGGGGCGGTTTTGCCTTTGATGATTCCTACAGGGAACTTGATCTGGCGGTGAGCTACAGCATTGAAAATTTTTCCATTACACTTATAGATTACTTCTATCCTTATAAAGGAAACAAATTTTTTGAATTCAACAACAAGACAACAACCCATACAGCTGAGTTGATTGCAACATATGAATTTGGGAAGTTGCCTTTGTCCATTACCGCTGGAACATTCATCTTTGGTGATGACAAGAAAGAGGACGGCAAGAATGCATATTCCACATATGCAGAGGTGGGCTATACCCATGAATTCAATGAGAAAAACAGCATTGCCGGAGTTGTGGGTGCTTCATTCAACAAAAGTATGTACAACGGCTATGAGAAGAATTTCTCATTGGCGCAGATTACTGCTGCCTACACCAGGGTTTTCAGTATCGGAAAACTGGAGGAGTTCCCTGTAACCGCATCATATACATACAATCCGTACCTGGAGAAGTCGTACTTCAACATAATGTTTACCGTAGGGCTGTAAACCTTCGTTTTTTATACACCTTCCCTGCGTGAACCAAGTACCTTCGTTCATGCCCGTCTGAGGCTGCTCGGATAAAAAAATCATCTTGACGGCGAACTCCTCCTTTTAGCCATCCTCCGGATGTCTAACGTCGTCAAACACGCGCCGTCACGAGACGATGATTTTTTCACCCTCCCTTATCGCCTCATCCGGGAAATCACTCAGGGTACTTGTTCCCTCCAGAAATGTGTATAAATCAGGCAATGAATGATATAATGGCACCGCAAGGCAACAGCAATGGGCCACAAAATATCCTGAGGTGGCGTAGGCAATCATTGCAGATGAGCCGTAAGATTTCCGTCTGTCTGAGAAAATGCATCCGTGATGACGCACTCATGCATTTTCGAGTCAGGAAATCCGGCTCAGATGGAATAGATTGCTAGCCGAACCGAAGGCCATTTTGTGGAACTTTGATGTGGATTGGAGGTGTCAATATGCAGGGAATGTGTATAAAAAAGGAAGGAATATTTTGTCGGGAAGGGAGGTGATGGGAGGTGATGGGAGGTGATGGGAAGAGATGTGGATGATGAAAAATAGGGGACTCCGGTGGAGCCCCCTTAATTTTGTTGCTGGAAGGGAATTACAAACCAGCTGACCTTTTCTTGTACTCTGCAATACAAGCATCAAGACGCTCGTGGGCAGTAGTGTCGCCTGGAACGTTGTGTGAAGGATGGATGTAAAGTTTTACACCTCTCTCCTCAAGAATCTCAGCTACAGTACAGATGGTCATCCAAACGGTAGTTACTGAAGCCATTGTAGAAAGAGGACCAACTTTATCCTGATGTTTCTTCAACTGGCAAGAAGCGTCAACGATAGGGCAGCAGGTATCAACTACGTAGTCTGCAATCTGGAAAAGGTTCTTTCCGCAAGAGTGGCGAGGAACCTTGTTGCCTGTCTCTGAAGCAGAACCGAACACGATAACTTTCATGCCGCGTTTCTTGGCCTCAAGGGCAACGTCAATGTTTACAGCGTTGATACCGGTGTGTGAGAAGATCCAAAGTACATCCTTCTCGTCAAAGTTCCAGCTCTTCATGATTGACTGGCCGTAACCCTCTGCTCTCTCAAGCCACAAGAACTGATGGATACCCATCTCACCTGTAATATGTGTAAAGAATGTAAGAGGAAGCTCGCAAAGAGGATGGAATCCTACAAAGCCACCGATTCTAGGATACATCTCCTCAATAGGAAGGTTTGCGTGACCGCAACCGAAAGTGTGAACCCAACGGCCTGCCTCAATGGTATCTGCCATTACCTCGGCAACCTTTCTGATGTTTTCCATTTGAGTCTCCTCAATTTTGTCCATAACGCTTATAGCGTTCTTTTTCCATTCGTTAGCTAACATTTTGTTTTAATTTTTAAGTGTTTATATTTTGGAACCAATTATTTCTTTGAAACTTTTACTGCCAGTGGCACCAGCGCAACAATTATGATCACGCAAGCTATAAGGGTGGTAGGTAGGCTCCCGAAATTGCCCGCATCAAACTGCATTCCCATAAACTTGTTGCCCAATGACTGTCCGCACAAACCTACGAACAGGGCAATTGAAAATGCTGTTCCCGACAACTCCTTGAATGCACCGCCAATGAAGTTGAGTACAACAGGGAAAGTTGCACCAACGCCAAACCCTATGAGAACCATGGCAATGTACACGGCAACTGTACTGGCAGCCTGGAGCATGAAGAGCACAACACCAACCAAAGCAATACCCAAATAGATGTACAGTGTGCCCAATTCCTTCATTTTGCCCATGATATTGCCCAAAAGAAGTCTGCCGGCAAGCATTCCAATGGTAAACCAGGTCATTGCAAGGGTAGCGGTGGCATTGTCCATTCCCCCTGTATTTGAAAGGTATTGTACTGTAAAGTTTCCGCTTGTACCTTCAAATGCACACTGGAAGAAAAGCACAACTGCGAACATTATCAGTGCAGGATACTTGAGCAGGCCAAGTGATTTTGCCACAGAAACATTCTCCTGAGGTTTTGCCTTTGGAAAGGCAATGAAGAAGAAGGAAATTATGAACAGGGCCATTACAATGGAAACTGCATTCAACGGAATCCTGAAATCGGGAATGAAATAGTTCATCAATGTCCACAACAGGGCTCCCACACAATAGAATGCACCCAAAAGTCCGAGTCGTCCGCCACGTTTACCGTCATCATAAATGTCAGAAACCAGGGCATTGGTCTCACCGTTGAGGATACCGCCACCAAGGCCCAAAAGGAATATTGATGCATGAAGCAATCCTATTTCACTGAATGTGGCAAGTCCCTGGACACCAGCAAGGGCAAAGATGGAAGCAAGTATAAGGAGCCATTTGTATCCGAACTTGTCTACAACAGGGCCAAACAGGATTGTTCCTATGATTATACCTATAGACATAGTTGAAGGCAATGCATTTGCCCCTTCAACCATTGCGTTAAGAGGCCCCAGGATAGGACCCAACGACAACATTGTAACTCCAAAGAATGACATCCCCGCACAGGCTGCCATAAATACCGGACCGGTAGAATAACCTTTACTGTTCATTGCACTCTCTATTATTGTTCATACATGGACTCCCTGATGGCAAGATATCCGGCTCCGTACAGGGCTGCCTCGCCATCAACTTTGGAAGCGCTGAATTTTACCTGTTTCATGGAAATTGGCTGACCCCATTTGCAGGCTTCGTCATATATTCTTGGGATAAATTTCTCAGCAGGGCCGAAAACGCCTCCGCCAAAAATGAATTTCTCAGGATTGAACAGGCTCACAAGGTTTGCGGCACCCATGCCCCACATCTGTATCGCCTTGTCCAGCACCTGTACTGCAATCCTGTCCCCCTCCTCATATGCTGCAAACACATCTTTTGAGGTAACTTCTTCAATCGGTTTTCCCGATAGTATACCATTGTAGTTCTTGTCGCACCTGAGGGCCTTCTGGGCCTGCAGCGCTATGCCGTTCCCGGAAGCAAAATGCTCAAAGCACCCGCAAGGGATATAGTCTTCATGATACGGATTCTGGAGGGCCATCCATCCTGTGGCACCCACAATGTCGCTATGGCCGTGGAGGACATGGCCGTCAATGAGTATACCGCCGCCAATACCTGTCCCAACGGCAAGGTAAATCACATTCTGGCACCCTTTGGCGCCACCTTTCCATACCTCGCCAAGAACATAGCATGTACGGTCACTTTCAATGCTTACTTTGATTTTTGGATTCTGGATTACACTCTCTATCCTCTTTTTCAACGGATAGTTGTCCCATCCCGGTATGTTTGGAGCCCATACCGTATCCTTTTTGGAATAGACTATTCCAGGTACACATACCCCAATGGCCTTTATATGCTTTCTGGGGTTCCTTTCCATAAGGGTGAGTATAACTTCACTTACCAGTTTACCCACGTTGTCACCTTTGGCACCGGAGAGCAACCTCACTTCCTTGTCCTTAATGTTGCCCAACCTGTCAAAAATGGCTGCGGCAACCTTTGTGCCGCCAAGATCAACACCAATAACTGCCATAACCGCTGAATTTGGAGGGAATGCTCCCTCCCATTAAAACGGTATGCAAGTTAGCAAAAATTACAGAAAGTATACCCCTTTAAGTTCATCAAATGAAGAAATTTCTCTAAGTTCTCCGCTGTCCAGCATAAAATGACGGTTTACCAATCCGGCAACACTCCTGTAATCGTGGTCTGCAATCATTATTCCTGCTGTTTTTGAATGCTCTTTCAAAATGCTGCACAATCTCTCCACCATTACCGGCGCCAGTCCGCTGAAAGGTTCGTCGAGAATAAGGTATTTGAAACCGCTCCACAAGAGGTTCATTATTTCAAGGTATCTCAACTCTCCTCCCGACAGTTCCCCGGCACGGGTCTCCCATACCCTCCCAAGTATTTCGTCCTTCCTGTCAACTCTCCATTGCGGAAGGAGTGAAAAGACTTCCCTTATTCTCAGATGGGCAGGGAAGAAGTCATTTTGCGGCAGGTATCCCACAAGGCCGCCTCTGAAAGCCCCTCTGGAGATCACTTTCCCGTCTATCCTCACAAATGAGTTTTCGGCTGTGCAGGTGCCGTAGATTATATTGAAAAGGGTTGTCTTGCCGCTGCCGTTCCTTCCAAAAATGCCTATAATATCCCCCACATTGCATTTGAGATACACATCCGAAAGTACGGTGTGCTCTCCGTAGCGCATGATTACGCTGTCAACTTCAAGTCCTTCTTCCTTTTTCATAGACCAAATATGCTGAGCAGGATTAGGGATACAAATGAGATTGCTGCAGAAAGGGCAAACGAGAACCCGTACAGTTCAACAGGGCCAAGTCCGGCATTGCGGTAAAAGTAAAATTCATTGCCCCTTTTTTTTGAAAGGAACCGGTAAAAGGCATCCATGGCAAGACCAATTGTCGGGAAGCAGAGGAAGAAGGTTCCCGGGATTGCTGCAGGTGATGTGAGACATAGCCATACTGCCACCAGAAGTCCCGTTCCAATTGCCAGCTTGAGGGTGCTCCTGTAAAAAATCATCAGATATTTTATCCTGTCCTGCATGTGGCCAAATGTAGCAAAAACCGTGCAAATAATAATAAGTGCATTTGATGGTTGCGCCTGGGCGCCCTCTTTATGTAGGTTTTCCCAAAGATGCCATATGCGCAACACGGAATCAAAAACGCCACTACAGTTGCTTCTGGGCGGCATTTGCCTGCGCAACAAGGGTGCCAGTACTCCAGAATGTGGTATAAATTTCATATCTTTGGAAAAATGGAAGTAAATATGAAGAGAGTTCTGCTTGCCGCATTGCTGTGTACCGTTGCTTTTATGGTGCAGGCCACCTCATGGCGTACAGCCATGGCAAACTATAATTTTACGGAGGCCATAAAAATACTGGATACAAAAATAGATTCCCTCTATGCCATAAAGGATACCGTCAATCTTGTGCCGCTGCTCAGGGAGAAGGTGACATGCCAGAAAAGCCTCTGCAAGTTCAATGATGCCATAAGCACCATAGAGGATATAATGATGCTTATAGGGCAGGATGCCCCTACGGTTGCATCCCTGGCGGAGTGCCACAGACTGAACGGCAACAACAATGCTGCCGTGCTGTTCTACAATGTAGCAGTGCAGACAGACCCCGAAAACCTTTTCTACAAGATACAGCTGGCAAATCTCCAGTACAGGATGGAAGATTATGCCGGAAGCCTGAGTACAGGCAAGCAGATTCTCCAGAGAGATTCCATTGAGGCGATAATGTCATTGGTGGGAAACAGTTTCAACAAGCTCAACCAGACAGATTCCGCCCTGGTCTACTACCGGGAAGTATACCGCAGGGACAATTATGATTACCGCACTCTGGACAAGATTTCCAATATTTACCTGGCCAGGAAGATGTATGATACCGTGCTGGTAATGGCCAACGAATATCTCTCGCGTGACTCTGCAAACATTGTCATAACCCCGATAAAGGGACTTGCCCAGTATAGTCTCAAGCAATGGAATGAGGCCGGCGATACTTTCAGGGCAGGCGTCAGATACGGTTGCGACAAGGCTTCATGTTACTACTATATTGGATTGTGCAGAATGAACATCAATGATTATTGGAGTGCAGTCAATTATTTTCAATGGGCGCAGAACGCCAACCCCAAACTGGCGGATGATCCTGAATTTCTCCTCAATATGGCTTACTGCAACGGCAAATGGAGGGATTATCCAGCAGCCGACTCATTGTTTAAAGTTGCCACAAACCTTCTGCAGCCCGACTCAAGCATAATGTACAATGTCAATTATGCCCGGGGTGAAATATATTATGAGAAAGGGATGGGGGAAGATTCCGGCAAAAGGGCCGCAACCCTCAAGAAAGCTGTAAAACATTACAAGGAAGCACTCAGATACGACCCTTCACGCATTGTCATCAATACCCGCATAGGTTATTGCCTCAGACTTGCCGGAGAGTACAAAGAGGCCCTCAAATTCTATGAAAAATACCTCTCTGCAGGAAAAGAGGGCTCCTACACCTGGAAATTCGCCCAGGAAGAAATAGCCTACATAAAGGAGGAGCTTTTTATGCAATTGTGACGTTGTCTTCTTTTACAATCTTCTGGTTCCCAGAAGATTGAAAAATAATGCCCCAAGGGGCATTATTTTTTATTTTGTTGAGAATCAACAAAATGTAAAAGAAGACAACGTCACAAAAAAATAATACCTTTGCAGTATGGGAAAATACAATGAAGAAAGGCTGCTGGAAATGGCGGCTATGATAAGGCAGGTTATTGCCGATATTGAGGATATTACCGTAAGCGGGCAGTATCCTGTGGTGACTTTGCTCAGAGGGTATGAGCTTCTTGAGTGTCTGGGAGATGATACCCTGGAGTATGAGCTGGGCCAGGCAGGGGAGGGGAGCAGTGCTGCCGGGGAGTTTTTTGAGGCGGTGAGGCGTTTCAGGGAGTGTTACCTTGCCAAGGGGGAGAAACTGTACTCAGTAATTGATATGGAGCAGGTGCAGATGAAGGCTGCGGCCTATATGGGCCCTTGGGGTAAGAGGTACAAGGAGGCCAGGCAGGAGGCGCAGAAGGCGGAGGAACTGCACAAGATGGCAAAGATTGCCCATAAGGCGCAGGAAGAGGGAGGTTTTTTTGAGAAATGGAAAACATTGAGGCAGGTGAGGAAAATGGCAGGGTTCCCGTTGGAGAGGAAGAGGACAGGCAATTTTGTTGCCCGTACGTTTGACCTCATGGAGCAGGCCAGAATGAAGGCCCGGGAGGCGGAGCTGAAGATGTATGAGCATAATGTCGCCTACAAGTGTACTCCTGATACATATTTGAGAATTTTTGAAGTGATAAATAAAAAGTATACAAGATGAGAAAAGTTTTTAATCTGTTTGCAGTATTGTGCTGTGTTGCTGTAGCTGTAGCTGTAGCGTGTGATGCCCCTCAGGGGAAACTGGAAAATATGGGAACTGCCCCATTCGCTGAGCTTATAAAGGATACGGCTGTTGTGCTGCTTGATGTAAGGACCCCGGAGGAATTTGCTGCAGGACATATAGAGGGAGCTCTCAATATAGATGTAAAGGATTCCCTTTTCATCTCCAATGTCCAGGCGCAGATAGCCCCAGGCAGCAAGGTGGCAGTTTATTGCCGCAGCGGCAGGAGGAGCCTTACTGCAGCAGGGCAGATGGTGGAAAAAGGTTATGATGTGGTAAATCTGGAGGGTGGATTCCTTGCGTGGGAAGAAGCACAGAAGTAATTTTGCACAAAATTGAAATTCAAGAGGTATGATAAAGAGTTTTTTCAAGCATTATATCCTGTTCTTCCTTTTCTGTGTTGCGCAGAAAGCAATCTTCTTCCTCTATTATTACAAGGAGTTCTATGCAGATTGCGGATTTGGAGACTTCATTGATGTTGTTGTGCACGGCCTCCCGTTGGACGCGGCAATAGCAGGCTATCTTACTGCAATACCCGCACTTCTGCTGATAGCAAACGTTTGGTGGCGCAGCAAGGCCATGAAATATATCTTCAAGGGGTATTACATCTTCTGCGCAGTGCTTCTTGCCCTTATTTTTGTGGGTGACCTTGCCCTGTACCAGTACTGGGGATTCAGGCTGGACACCACGCCGCTGTTCTATCTCAAGTCCAGCCCCAAGGATGCTTTTGCCAGTGCAACCTTTGGAATGCTTGTGGCAGGAGCCGTTGATCTTGCTGTAAACATATGGGCATTCATGTGGCTTTGCAAAAAGTTCCTCAAGAGAAAATACGATGCACCTGTATTTGGAAAGGTAAAGCAGACCGTTGTCCTTACAATACTTACAGCGCTTCTGTTCATCCCTATCAGGGGTGGCTTTACAGTGGCAACCCTCAATACGGGTAAGGTCTACTACAGCCAGAACATGAGGTTGAACCATGCGGCAATCAACCCTTGTTTCTCCTTGCTGGAATCCCTTTCAAAGAGCAGTTCTTTCGCCACCCAATACAGATATCATACTCCCGACAAAGCAGATGAGCTCTTCGCGGCAATGCAGGATGTCTCCTTGCAGGGGGGATCTGCAGATACGCTGGGGAATTTGTCGGGAAGAGACACCTTGCTCAAACCGGGTAAACCCAATGTGGTGATAGTGATTCTGGAGAGTTTCCTTTCAAAGGCGATGGGTACCCTTGGGGGAATTGAGGGGGTTGCGCAGAATCTGGATTCTCTTGGTGCAAACGGTGTGCTGTTCACAAACTTTTATGCAAACAGTTTCAGGACGGACCGCGGTATAGTGTCAATTTTGAGCGGTTATCCGGCACAGCCTACAAACAGTATAATGAAGTATCCGAGGAAGAGCCAGTCGTTGCCGTCAATCTCCAGGAGCCTGGCGCAGAACGGATATGACCTGCAGTACATTTATGGCGGTGATGCAAACTTTACCAACATGCGCTCGTACCTTACTGCAATGGGCTTTGAGAACATAATAAGTGATTCCGATTTTTCCATTTCCCAGAAATTGAGCAAGTGGGGAGCCCACGATGATGTGATGTTCGACAAGATAGCAACCCAGCTTGAGGCGGGGGAGGAGAAGGAGCCGTTCCTTAAGGTGATACAGACCTCCAGCAGTCACGAGCCGTTTGAAGTTCCCGGCTTCAATAAACTGGAAGATATCCGCCTGAACTCGGTTGCCTTCACCGACAGCTGCCTGCAGGTTTTTGTAAACAGGTACAGGAATACCCCATACTGGGACAATACCCTTTTTGTCTTTGTTCCCGACCACGCAATGCAGTATCCGGTAGATTTGGATGTATTCTCGGTTGAAAGATACAAGATCCCGATGATTTTCTACGGACCGGCACTTGCCCGTACAAGGGTGAAGGTTGATGTTGTGGGGTCGCAAATAGATTTGGCAGCAACCCTGTTGGGGCAGTTGGGCATTGACCACTCCGATTTCGCATTCAGCAAAGATATGCTCAATCCTGCCAATCCGCACTTCGGATTCTTTACTGTTCCTGATGCTTTTGGTATGGTAACAGACTCCGGCGCGGTAGTTTTTGATAATGTTTCAGAAAAAATTTACTCTTCAAATCTTCCGGAAACCCCCGTTCTGGAGCACGGAAAGGCCTTTTTGCAAAAACTTTATGATGATTTGGATAAAAGAGGCAATAAAAAATTTGGAGAATAAAAAAAAATGCCTACCTTTGCAACCCGTTCGGAAATGAACGGTTGCTCATTGAGATATGGTGTAATGGTAGCACAAGAGATTCTGGCTCTCTTGGTTTGGGTTCGAGTCCTAATATCTCAACTACGTGTTGGCGCGATAGCTCAGCTGGTTAGAGCGCATGATTCATAATCATGAGGTCCCCAGTTCAATCCTGGGTCGCGCTACAAAAAAGTTAAGGCACTTGCAGTTTTGCAGGTGCCTTTTTTTTGTGCCGGTGATGAAAAATGAAGTACCTTTACGCAAGTAAATTTATTTGTGATGACACAGCAGGAATACCAACAGGAGATAGAGTTCATTTTTAACAGGTTCCCGTCGTATCAGACGGCGGGGAAGGTGGCGTATAAGCCGGGGATAGAGAGTATGCTGGCGCTGGATGCGATGTTGGGGCATCCGCACCGCAAGTTCCGCACAATTCATGTGGCCGGCACTAACGGCAAGGGCTCTACAAGCCATATGATTGCAGCCGCATTGCAGAAGAATTACAGGGTTGGCCTTTATACTTCCCCCCATCTGGTGGATTTCAGGGAGAGGATAAAGGTTGACGGGGAGATGGTTCCACAGGAGTTCGTGTACGGATTCCTCAAGGAATACAGGGAGCGGTTTGTGGAGATTGGGGCAAGTTTCTTTGAGATTACCACAGCTCTTGCATTTGCTTATTTTGCCTCCTGTGAGGTGGATGTTGCCGTTATTGAGTGCGGATTGGGTGGAAGGCTTGATTCTACAAACATCATTACTCCGGAGTTGGCTATAATTACCAATATCGGTTTGGACCATTGCGACCATCTTGGATTTTCATTGGAGGAGATAGCCGGGGAGAAAGCCGGGATCATCAAGTCCGGTGTCCCTGTGGTAATTGGAGAGATGGGTGAAGTTGGGAATGTGTTCAGCAAAAAGGCACAGGAAGTGGGAGCACCAATCTTTTTTGCGGAAGAGGAGGTGCTCAAGGAGGGGATGCAGGGAAGATTGTATCAGGAACTGGTTGGAACTGAGATGGATCTGAAAGGTGCTTGTCAGGAGAAGAACATCAGGACAGTTTGTACGGCATTGGGCGTGCTTGAAAGCAAATTTGAAACAAATGGTGCTGTGGAGAATATCTGCAGGGCGGCGGAGCTTACAGGGTTGAGGGGCCGGTGGGAAACTTTAAACTGTGAGCCGTTTGTGGTTTGTGATACAGGCCATAATGCACATGGCTTCAGTGTGCTGGGGCCACAGATAAAGTCTGCGGCGCAGAAGTGGCTGCAGGATCATCCGCAGGGTAAATTACATATGGTGTTTGGCGTAGTTGCAGACAAGGATCTTGATTCCATTGTGGAGTATTTGCCCAAGGATGCCCATTATCATTTTGTGAAGGCAAGGGGAACAAGGGCATTGCCTGCGGGGAAACTTGCCATGAAAATGGAAACTTGCGGATTCCGGGGTGAGGCTGTGGAAGAGGACATTGTGGAGTTCCTTAAAAAGGAACCTTTCGGGAAGGAGGATTTTGTATTTGTGGGAGGAAGTACTTTTGTTGTGGCGGAGGCCATTGAGTTTTTCTCATAAAACACTGTAATATAAAATATTGGGTAGCAATAAAAGAATAAGCCCGAGTCAAATTCCACTAACTTTTGACTCGGGCTTATTCCTTAACCTAAAATTTAACCTATGAAAAAAACTATTCTGGTTAAATAGGTTGCAAATAGCGTGCCACAATTATTTGCTCCAGCCTTCAATTTTATCTTTTGCAAAGAAATAATATACGGCAAGGCCAATCCATCCTGTAACAAGCAACAGTACAGACCATATGATTTTCCATCCTGTGCTGATGTTTTTCTTGAATACATCCATAACGGCCATGATAGCCAAAATTGTACCAACCAACCAAATGATAGTTCCCATAATTGTAGTTTTTAGGATTGATTAAAATTTCATATCTTTACAAAGATAGCAAAACCATAAACAATTGCAAAACATGAAACATGTAAATCGCAAGGGCACCTATTCTGTCAAGACAGATGCCCTTAAAAAATATTTCGGGAAGGATAATCTTATTCCCCTTTGGGTAGCGGATATGGATTTTGAGACACCGCAGTGCGTGAGGGAGGCGCTGGAGGAGGCTCTCAAGGGAGGTGTGTACGGGTATAATTTTATTCCCGACAATTATTTCCCCACCATTGTCCAGTGGCTTAAGGAGAAACAGAAGTGGGAGGTGGAGCAGCAGTGGCTTACATTTATACCAGGAATTGTAAAAGGTATAGGTTATGCAATCAACTTCTTTACTGAGGAGGGTGACGGCATAATTGTGCAGCCTCCGGTATATCCTCCATTCATAAATGTTCCAAAAGGGAATGACAGGAAGCTGGTTTTCAATCCTCTCATAAGGGTTGAGGATGAAAATGGCGGAACCTACAGGATGGATTTTGATAATCTGAGGAAGATAGGCGAGAGCGGGGAGTGCAGCATGCTTATCCTCAGCAATCCCCACAATCCAGGCGGCATTGCGTGGGATTATGATACCCTCAAGGAGCTGGCGGAAATTTGCCACAAATATGAAATTCTGGTTGTATCTGACGAGATACATGCCGATATGCCCCTTTTTGGAACTGAACATATTCCGTTTGCAAGTGTTAGTAAGGAGGCTGCGCGCAACAGCATTACATTTGGCGCCCCTTCCAAGACCTTTAACATGGCTGGCATAGTAAGTTCGTTTGCAGTTGTTCCAAATGAAGAGTTGAGGGAGCCTTTTTACAGATGGATGCGGGTAAATGAGTTGAGCAGTCCTACAATTTTTGCCACACTTGGAGCAATTGCAGCATATACAAAAGGAGACGGTTGGAGAATGAAGATGTTGGATTACATAGAGGGAAATGTGGTTTATGTGGAGAATTTCTGCAAGGATAGCCTGCAGGGGCTCATCAAGCCGGTAAGGCCCATGAGCTCGTTTCTCATTTGGCTGGATTGCAGGGAGCTTTGCAAAAAGATGTTCGGTTGCGTAGACCAGCAGCAGCTTGTGGAGCTGTTCATAAACAGGGCGGGGCTGGCCCTCAATGACGGTGCTGCGTTCGGCCAGGGTGGTGAAGGTTACATGAGGCTGAACGTGGGTTGCGGGCTGGAGGTGCTTGAGGAGGCTATGAACAATCTTAAAACGGCCATTGATGAGTACTAAAACTGCAGTGCCCGGCATTAGTGTTGAGCTTCCAGAGATTAAGGCGGGGTTCCCGTCCCCTGCGCAGGATTATGTTGAGAACGGGATAGATCTCAACAGGGAACTGGTAAAGAACCCTTCCAGCACATTTTTTGGAAGGGCCAGGGGTACATCTATGGAGGGAGCCGGCATATATGACGGCGACCTTCTCATTATAGACAAATCCCTTGAGCCAAGGGAGGGGGCTGTTGCCGTATGTTTCATAGACGGTGAATTTACCCTCAAAAGGATACATTTTGAGAGAGCGGAGGGGCATGTGGTGGCCATCTGGCTGCAGCCCGAGAACGAGTCGTTCTCCCCAATAAAGGTAACAGAGGAAAACCAGTTCATCATCTGGGGGATTGTGACACACTCCGTGAGGAGTTTCTAGCGGTATATGTTTGCGGTAATAGATTGCAATAACTTTTTTGTCTCTTGCGAGAAAGCCTTCAATCCGGCATTGGAGGGGAGGGCTGTCGTTGTCCTTTCCAACAACGATGGCTGCGTGGTTTCCCGCAGCCAGGAGGCTAAGGATATGGGGATAAAGATGGGTATGCCGGCCTATCAGCTGGCCGAACAGATGGGGCTGAAGGTTGGGGAGGATGTTGTTGCCTTTTCCAGCAATTACCGCCTGTATGGAGATATGAGCCGCAGGGTGATGACAGTGCTTGCGGAGATAGTTCCAAGCATGGAGATTTACTCCATAGATGAGTGCTTTGCCTCGTTCAAGGGGGTGAGTGTGGAGCAGATAGCTGCAAAAGCGGCTGAAATAGTATATAAGGTGCGCAAATATACCGGTATCCCGGTTTGTGTGGGGGTAGCTCCAACCAAAACCCTGGCAAAGGTTGCCAACTGGTATGCAAAGAGATATAAGGGGTACAACGGGTATTGCATCATTGACAGCGAGGAGAAACGCCTCAAGGCTATCGGGAAGCTGGAGATAGGGGAAGTATGGGGGATTGGAAGGAGATACTCAAAGTTCCTTAAGGGGGAGGGGGTGAACACCGCACTTGATTTTACACAAAAGAGCGCCTGGTGGGTGAAGAAGAATATGGGTATTGTGGGGCTCCGTACCCAGATGGAACTGGGTGGGCAGCCGGTGGCCCAACTGGATGTGAGGGAGGAGAAAAAATCCATTACCACCAGCAGGAGTTTTGGGGAGATGGTATCCTCATTGGAGGAGCTGCAGAGTGCGGTTTCCAGTTTTGCGTCGGCCTGTGCGGGAAAACTGCGGCAGCAGGGATCTGCGGCGGGGTGCATTACCGTATATATCCTCACAAATTTTTTCAGGGAGGATCTCCCAAGGTACTATAACAGCATTACAATAAAGTTGCCGGAGGCCTCTGACAGCACTTTTGTACTTGTTGAGGAGGCTCTCAAGGGGCTGAAGCAGATTTACCGCAAAGGGTATCTGTATAAAAAGGCCGGGGTAATTGTTGGGGAGATTGTCCCCTGCAATGCGGTGCAGCAGAACCTTTTTGAGCACAAGGACAACGGAAAGCTCAAGAGCCTGAACAATGTCCTTGACAGTGTGAATGCCAGATACGGACGTGATGTGCTCAAGATTGCGGTGCAGGGTGGCCTGGCGGAGGAGGGAGCAGACAAATGGGTGATGAAGCGGACGTGGCTCAGCGGCAATTACACAACAGACATAAAGGATATAATAGAGATTAAAGCGTAATTGTTATCTTTGTACGCTTAAAGTTTAACCGGCGCAGTGCGCCTTAAAGGAAATTTATGGAGAAAGTAAGTTACGCTCTTGGAATGAGCATTGCCAACAACATAATGGCAAGTGGAGTAAACAATTTGAATGTAGAGGAGTTTGTAAAGGCTATAAAAGCATCTTTGGCAGGTGAGCAGCCTGCAATGAGTGTTGCCGAGGCACAGCAGGTCCTTAATGATTATTTTACAAAATTGCAGGAGGAGCAGACTGCTGCCCTTAAGAAAGAGGGAGAGGAGTTCCTTGCTCAGAATGCAAAACAGGAGGGGGTTGTAACCCTTCCAAGCGGTTTGCAGTATAAGGTATTGAAATCTGGCAACGGTGTAACCCCTAAGGCTTCAGACAGCGTGGAGTGCCACTATGAGGGACGTCTTATCAGCGGTACCGTATTTGACAGCTCTTACCAGAGGGGCGAGACTGCAACATTTGGCGTTACCCAGGTTATTGCAGGTTGGGTAGAGGCCCTTCAGCTTATGAAAGAGGGTGACAAATGGCAGCTTTACATCCCTTACAACCTTGCATACGGAGAGAGAGGTGCCGGAGCACAGATCCCTCCATTTGCAACCCTTATCTTTGATGTGGAGTTGGTAAAGGTAAAATAATTTCTTCCCGACAAAAAAATATGGAGGAGTGCATCAGTATTGTTGCCTCCTCCATTCTTTTATAGGACATTTATTTCTTTATGGGAAATACCTCTGTGGTTTCCAGAACTTTTCCGTTGCGGTCCAGCAGGGTGAGGACCATTTTCTTGCGGGTTACCTTCATGTGCATTGCACTTATGGTAGGGCCACCCTCGGTCCAGCGGAATTTAATCTTTTCGCCGTTGTGTTCAACCGGTTTCTCCAGGTCGCAGGCACTGCCCCTTTCGTTGTCTGAAGAGGTTGTCTGTATGTAAACGGTTCCTTTGCCCGGCTCCACAACTTTTCCGTCATATAGCGGATGGGTGCTTGCGTAGATGTGGTTGTTGCCGGCAAGTGCCAATGTAATTCCCAGTTCGTCGAACAGTTTGCTCCAGCGCGGATATTGTGAGTCCTTTCCGCTTGCTCCAAAGAACCACTGGTAGTGTTCGCATACAACCTTGTATCTTGCAGGATTCTCGGCCACAACTTTCTTCACCCACTCCTGGGCTTTCTGCAATCCCTCTTCGCTTCTCATGTTCTCGTTGTTGAGCATAATGAAGAGTACATCTCCGTATTTGAAGAAATAGCATACTCCCAGTTCCCCCTCATAGCCGTTGAGAGGATATGCTGCGGCATCCCTGAAGAATTTGTTGGTATTCCCCTTGTTGGTGCGGGTCATGTTGTCGTGGTTGCCGTTCACTCCTGCCCACATGTAGTTGTGGAAAGGCTTTTCTGTATAGAGGCTCTGCCAGAAAGAGTAGCATCCACCCCAGGCGGTTATGTCTCCAAGATGGAGTATCCAGTCAATGGGCTGGCCGTATTTCTCTACAGTGGAGATCATCTCCATTGCAGATTTTGTACGGTGGTACAGAGGGGCATAAGCATGGAAATCGGAGATTATGCACGCCTCCCAATTCTTGCCGGATGTCCTGAAGTAATGTACGCTGCTGGTATCTGATTCTGTAATTACCCTGTATTTGTACATGGTATTCCTCTTCAGACCGGTTATGTGGGCATTGTACTTGTTTATCTTTACATCCTCGTAGAAGTTCTTGCCGTCCGGCTTTTTTGAGTATTGGTTGTCGTATGTTGCGCAGTATTCCCCATTTAGGGTTTTTACTGTTGATTTTTTCCAGTCGGAATCCTTTACTGAAGTTACTTCAACCATGGCAGAGGTTGTCCCTTTGCCGGTTGCCCAGCTGATGTTCATTCCGTTTCTGGTGTTTTCTGCAGGGGATGCCGTGATTGAGAACGCACCATCCTGTGCAAAAGTGGCGCTGTAAAGCGCCACCATCATGCATATTGAAAAGAGTTTTTTCATCTTATTTTACCATTCCAAATTTTTTCAAAAGAGCATCAGGCTCAGGGTCCCTTCCGCGGAAGTTCCTGTAAATTACATCTGCATCCTCAATGCTTCCCCTCGAAAGGATTTCCTTGCGGAATTTCTCAGCGGTCTCCTTGTTGAAGATACCGTTCTCCTTGAACACCTGGAATGCATCTGCCTCAAGAACCTCTGCCCATTTGTATGAGTAGTATCCTGCTGCGTATCCGCCGCTGAAGATATGGCCGAATGAAGGGGCGAATGCTGTTGCAGGGACATCCGGCATAAGGGCGCAGGCAGCAACTGCCTTTTTCTCAAATGCCACTACATCGTCTGCAGGAACCTCTGTTACAGAGTGCCAAGCCATATCGCCAATTCCAAACTGCAGCTGTCTTACACTTGCGTAGCCGCTGTTGTAGTTCTTTGATTCAATGATCTTGTCAATAAGTTCGTCGGGAATAACCTCACCACTCTGGTAGTGTTTTGCAAATGATGCAAGGTACTCCTTCTCTGTTGCCCAGTTCTCCATAATCTGTGAAGGGAGCTCAACGAAGTCCCTTGCTACGCTGGTGCCGGTAAGTGATGCAAAGCGTCCCTCAGCAAGGATGCCGTGCAATGCGTGGCCGAACTCGTGAAGGAATGTTGTTACCTCGTAGAAAGTAAGCAAAGAAGGCTCGGTTTCGGTTGGTTTTGTAAAGTTGCATACGATTGAAACGTGAGGTCTCTTCTCCACTTTGCCGTCTTTGGTAAAGCTCTGCTCGCGGAATGAGGTCATCCATGCTCCGCCGCCCTTGCTCTCCCTTGGGAAGAAGTCTGCGTAGAATACAGCCATATGTCTGCCGTTGGCGTCGGTAACGTCGTAAACGGTTACATCGGGGTGGTAGCCCGGAATGTCTTTTGCCTCTGTGAAGTTAAGGCCATATAGGGTGTTTGCAAGGCCGAATACCGCCTCTTTTACATTCTCAAGTTTGAAGTACGGTTTAAGAACCTCATCATTAAGTGAGTATTTCTCCTTCTTGAGTTTCTCGGAGTAGAATGAGAAGTCCCAAGGCATAAGCTCACCCTTGAATCCGTTTGCCTTTGCGTAATTTGCAACAGCTTTTACATCTTTCTTTGCAAACGGCATTGATTTCTCAAGAAGGTTTGCAAGGAATCCGTTTACTGTAGGGGCATCCTTGGCCATCCTGTCTTTAAGGGCCATATCTGCGTATGTACTGTAACCCAAAAGGTTTGCAGCCTCAATTCTCAATTTTACAATCTGTTTGATTATATCCAGGTTGCTGAACTCGCCCTCAAGGCATTTTGAGTTGTATGCTTTCCAGAGTTTCTCTCTAAGCTCCCTTTTCTCTGCATATTGCATGAAGGGGCTGTAGCTTGGCTGCTGGAGGGTAATTACCCAACCCTCAAGGTTTCTGCTTTTTGCCTCAAATGCAGCTGCATCCTTTGCAAATGCAGGAAGTCCTGCAAGATCCTCTTCATTTGTAAGGTGCATTATGAATGCATTGGTGGCACCAAGGGTGTTCTTTCCAAATTTAAGGGTTGCAAGGGAAAGTTCCTCCTGTATCTTGCTGTATTTTGCCTTGTCCTCCTCAGAAAGGTTTGCACCGTTGTCTGCAAAACCTTTGTATGTCTTCTCAAGAAGTTTTGCCTCCTCCTGTGAAAGGTTCAGGTTCTCCCTCTGCTCATATACGGCTTTTACCCTCTCAAACAATTTTGGATTGAGCATTATTGAAAGGGAGTACTCTGTCATCATAGGAGATATCTGCTCTGCAATCTCCTGCATCCTGTCGTTTGTGTTGGCCTCGTTGAGGTTATAGAAGATGCCGGCAACTGTATTGAGTTTTCCACCTGCGTATTCAAGTTCAAGGATAGTGTTCTCAAATGTAGGGGCATCAGGGTTGTTTACGATAGCCTCTATCTCCTTCTTGCCTTCAGCTATTGCGGCTTCAAATGCAGGGAGATAATGCTCCTCGGTAATCTTGTCAAAAGCCGGAGCCTCGTATCTGAGGCCTGATTGTGTCAAAAGCGGATTGTTCATTTCTGTTTTACACGAGATTAACAATATGGCTGCAAATGCAGCCAACATGGTTATGGTTCTTTTCATCAGATTTATATTTTTACATTACTTGGATTACTAGGTATTTTGTCTGCTCCCAGAACTCCTGAGGGTTTGAGATATTGAGTACCATCTCGCCGTCATTCTCTACAAAAGCGTAAGTTCCCTTAGGATGGATAGACATTACTTTGGCTTTTCTTGAATTTGTGTTTATCTCAGATATTGCCCTTGAGTCTATCTTTACGAAAGCCTCTTTCTCAGACTGGTACGAAACCTTTGAAGATTTGAACAGACCGCCTTTTGTCATTACGCCTGCCTCAATGAGTTCCGATTTTGTACCTACTATGTAGTATACAGAGTATATTTCAGCCTCCTGGTCAGCTACCTTTGCCTTGAGCTGTGAGCCTTCACTGCTCAATTCTGCAACCTCATTCTTGAGGTTTGAAACCACCTCGTCCAATGATGCAATCTGTTTTGTCTGCAATACAATCTGCGCATCCTTTTCCTCTATCTGTTTAGAGAGAGTTTCAATGATCTCAGATTTCTCCTTCAGCTCTTTCTGCATTGCATTGAGCCTTTTCTTGAACTGTGAAGACTGGAGCCTCTTGTCCTTCTTGAGTTTCTCAATTTCTGCCTGATAATTTTTTATGGCATCCTGGATTGCCTCCACATCTTTCTTCAATTGCTCCTTTGAGCCCTGAGGAATTTCCATTCCGTCGGCAGAGCTTACGGCAAGGATGCTCTCCGTTTCCCTTATGGAACTCAATCCCTGCTCAATCTCGTTGATGGTTGCAAAAAGTTCGTCAAGTTCTGCCCCCTGCATCTTGTAATTTGCCTGGAGGGAATCCAATTGCTGCTGCAAAGCTTTGTATTTGCTTGAGCTTTCAACACATGAAGAGAGTGTTGCCACTATAATAAGTGCTAAAAAAAGTTTTTTCATATCCATTGGTTTTAAAGTCCCAAATTTAGACAATATTTTAAGAATATGGGTGATATGGGCTATAATTTTGATGCTTGTGGTGCAGTTGTTGCTGCACAATGTCAGAAGGTCCTTTTCAATCTCCATTGCAGCTTTGTTTTCCCTGAACAGCCGTTTCCTCTCCTTTTCCCTTTTATTTGAATAACATGTCCTGCATTCATCGCTGCAAAATACCTTGTCACTTCTTCCTATTACGTTTTTCCCGCATACGGGGCATTTTTTTATATCCTTCTCTTCCATAATATCGGGTTCCTGTCTGCTAAAGGTATCCATTTACGGGTTAAACTTGTGCCTGAATCAGATAAATCTTTAAAATTTATCTCTTTTTAAAAAGAGCAATTTTAACATTAGCCGAATTAAACGGCTATATGTGCTTAGAATGTGGGTTGGGCAAATTTTCCTCTTCTATTTTGCAGTTGTAATCAAATTTTAAAAAGGAGGAATTTATGGACAGATCATTGAACAAGGTGGAACTCAGAGGCAGAGTAGGGCAGGATGCCAGAATCATCAGGACAGAGAACGGAAGTATGGCGGCCCGTTTTACATTGGCAACCAATGAGATTATAAAAGGTAGGGATGAGAATCTGAGGGAGGAGGTTACCTGGCACAATATCGTTGCCTGGAGCAGGAAAGGTATGCCCGATTTTGAAAAGATACGCAAAGGAGCTTTCCTTGCACTTGAGGGCAAGATACGTTATGTGAAATACACCAGTACCGGCGGGGAGGAGAAGCAGGTGACGGAAATTGTTGCACAAAAAATTGTAATTCCGCTAGTTGAGTGAGCTTTTTTATTAACTTTGTAGATTAAATTTTATAAAGTGATGGAAAAGCTAAGAGATATTCAGATTTACAATACGTTAAGCAGAAGGAAAGAGGTTTTCAAACCTGTTACTCCAGGTATGGTGGGCTTGTATGTGTGCGGTCCTACAGTGTATGGTGATGCCCATCTTGGACATGCGAGACCTGGTGTTACCTATGATGTGCTTGTACGTTTGTTCAGACATCTTGGATACAAGGTAAGATATGTAAGGAACATTACCGATGTGGGTCACCTTGAGAGTGATTCTGATGCAGGTGAAGACAAGATTGCAAAGAAGGCAAGGCTCGAGCAGCTGGAGCCTATGGAGGTGGTGCAGTATTATACCCTCAGGTTCCATGAGGCAATGAAAAAGATGAACAACTGCCCTCCAAGTATCGAACCGCGTGCTTCAGGACACATTATTGAGCAGATTGCCCTTGTGCAGGAGATACTCAAGAACGGATATGCCTATGAGAGCAATGGGTCGGTATATTTTGATGTAAGGGAGTACAACAAGAGACACCAGTATGGTGTGTTGTCGGGAAGAAACCTTGATGAGATGCTTTCAAATACCAGGGCTCTTGACGGTCAGGATGACAAGCACTGCTCTGCAGACTTCGCATTGTGGAAGAAAGCCTCGCCTGAGCACATCATGAGATGGCCTTCACCTTGGAGTGACGGTTTTCCGGGATGGCATCTTGAGTGTTCTGCAATGAGTGCCAAATACCTTGGTGAGGTGTTTGACATACACGGTGGCGGTATGGACCTGATGTTTCCTCATCACGAGTGCGAGCTGGCGCAGAATACAGCGTCGAGGGGCAATGGCGGTGTGAAATATTGGATGCACAACAATATGATTACCATCAACGGCCAGAAGATGGGCAAGTCTCTTGGCAACTTCATTACCTTGGATGAGTTGTTTACAGGAGAGAATGCTGTATTGGAGCAGGCTTATACCCCTATGACAATCAGATTCTTCATCCTTCAGGCCCATTACAGAAGCACCCTTGATTTCAGCAATGAGGCTTTGCAGGCTGCAGAGAAAGGCTTGAAGAGAATTCTTCAGGCAGCAAAAGATGTAAAGGGACTTAAAGTTTCAGCTGCTTCTGCAGAGGTTGCAAAAGAGGTGGCTGACCTTAAGGAGAATGTTTACGAGGCACTTTGTGATGACCTCAATACACCAATCGCACTTTCACATCTGTTTGATGCGGTAAGGATTGTAAACCAGGTGAAGGACGGTACAGTCAAGATTGGTGAGCAGGAGAAGTCAACTTTGGAGTTCCTTCTTACAACCATTGCTACAGATGTTATGGGTATTGCTCCTGAGCAGGAGGCAGCAGCCGGTGACAGCGGCGTTACCAAGGTAATGGATGCTCTTGTTAATATGGTTCTTGAGGAGAGAAAGGTTGCCAAAGCCAACAAGGATTGGGCAAAATCAGACAAGATAAGGGACGATCTTAAAGCTATAGGCATTCAGATAAAGGATACCAAGGATGGAATAGAGTGGACATTGGAGTAGTTTCTGCAATGTCATATAAAAAGTAAGGTCGGGAAGATGTTCCCGACCTTTTTTATGCTATTTGCAGTATTTGTCCAACCATCCGAAGAACTCCCTGTTCCAGTGGATTGAGTTTTGAGGTTTCAGGATCCAGTGGTTCTCCTCAGGGAAAAGGAGTAGCTTGCTCTCAACACCCATCATGCGGGCTGCGTTGAATGCAGCCATTCCCTGGTCAACAGGAACGCGGTAGTCCATTTCACCGTGAGTGATAAGGATTGGTGTGTTCCAGTTCTTGATAAGCTTGTGGGCAGAGTTGCCGTAGTGGCGTTTTGCTGTAGGGTTCTCATCCCAAGGTGCACCGCCGTTGTCCCATGTAGGGAACCAGAGCTCCTCTGTCATCATATACATGTGTTCCTGATTGAAGATACCTGCGTGTGCAATAAGGGCAGAGAATCTGTTCTGGTGGATACCTGCAAGATAATATACAGACCATCCGCCGTAGCTTGCGCCGGTTGCTGCAACCTTGCCTACATAAGGCTCCTTCTTCATGTTGTCAACAGCCAACAGATAATCCTGCATGTTAAGTCCTATGTAGTCTCCAGATATCTGCTCGCACCAAGGCTGGCCGAAAGCGGTAGTTCCCCTTCTGTTGGGAAGGATCACAATGTAACCCTGGGAAGCCATGAGCCTGTAGTTCCATCTTGTAGAGAATCCCTGGCTGATTGTACCCTGAGGGCCGCCAAGGCACATGAGGATTGCAGGGTATTTCTTGGTCTTGTCAAAGTGAGGAGGGTAAAGGATCCAGGTGTGCATTTTCTTGCCGTCAACTGTAGTCATCCATCTCTGCTCCATAAGAGGTGTGTCCAGTTTGTCCAAAGTGGCCTTGTTCTCAGCTGTAAGCTCCTTGAACTCCCCTGTCATAGGGTTTACAGTTACAACCTCTGCAGGGCGCATCATGCAGGTATTGGTTGTAATGAGCTGTTTGACCTCGCCAATTTCATCTGCCACAACAGAAACGCCACCAAAATCAAACAATGCATCAGGTGAGGTAATTCTCCTTATTCCGTTACCGTATGAAACAGGAAGAGAGCCTGTAACCTCATTGCCTTCAATAGGGAGCCCAACCACCTTGTTTACATCAACAACAAATAGAGCTGTAATGGCGTTAACGCAAGAGTTGAAATAGATCTTGTCGCTCTTTGGAGCCCATGCAATACCGTCCACATTATATTTGTAATCTGTGGTAAGCTCTTTCATGAACGGACGGAAATCCTTGCTTCCCAAGTTTGCAAGAACTTTGTCCATATCAATTACAAACAGTCTGTTCTTGTCTGCCTCATAGCCGTTTCTCTCCATGCTGAGGAATGCAAGCTGTTTGCCGTCTGGTGAGAAAAGGGGAGCAGTATCATAGCCCATCATTCCTGCAGTAAGGTTCTGGGTAGCACCGCTCTCTACATTATAAAGGTAGATATCTGTATTGGTAGAGAATGCATAATCCCTTCCTGCTACCTTTCTGCAAGAGTATGCAATGTATTTTCCGTCTGGGCTCCATGAAAGCTGCTCAAGGCCTCCGAAAGGAAGTGTAGGCAACTCAAACAGCCTGTCTGCACTCTCTGGATTTGCAGTGTCGCCTGCAAGCAGGTCGGTAGCCTCACCTACAAGGGAACCGGTGAAATCGGCAATGTAAGTGTGGGGAACCTCCTCAACAAAATGGTCCCAGTGGCGGTACATCAAATCTGTATATGTCCTTCCCGACGATTTGTCGAGGTCGGGGTAAAGGTCGGTAGGTTTCACTGCGGCCTTTACACTCTTTACAAACATTATCCTGGAGTTGTCGGGAGAAAGCTCAAAACCCTCAAAACCCTCTGCTCCTGCAACTTCAACCTCCTGGGAGATGGCATTCTCCGCCAAGGTTGCAGTGTAGAGGCGGCCACCTCTCATATAGATGATCTTTGAATCGTCAATCCAGCGGGCATTGGACTCACTCTTTGGGGTATTGGTAATCTTCACATTGTTTGAACCGTCAATGTCCATAAGGTAAAGTTCCCTGTTTCCCTTGTTCTGCTCAATGCTGGTGTATGTGACGCCGTAAAGGATTTTTGATCCGTCGGGAGAAACCTGTGGATCACCCACTTTGCCCAAACGGTGCATGATTTCAGGGGTGTACTGGCCGTTTACAACCTCAATATCTGTTTTTGTAATTATTGGCTCGGAAGCATCCTTGCTGCCGCAGCCGCATAGGGCAGATGCCATAAGCATAAGCGGTAAAATATATTTCTTCATATAATTATTCTTCAATTAGTTCATAACCCAAGTCAAAGCCTTTCTCTGTTGCAGGGCGGCCATATTTCATCCATTTTGGCATAGGGGCACCCTTAAGGTAGTGGTCGAAGAACTGTGAAAGCCTTATGCTCAAGTCTTTTGCATTCTTTCTCTCCACAAGGTTGTGCTCCTCGTCGTTGTACTGGAGCAGCCATGCAATCTTGCCGCAGCGGCGCAATGCTGTAAAGAACTCAATACCCTGGTACCAAGGAACTGCACCGTCCTTGTCGTTGTGCATGATAAGTACAGGGGTAGTTACCTTTGGAACAAAGAAAATAGGAGAGTTCTCAATGTAAAGGTCGTAACCGCTCCAAAGATCTTTTCCGATACGGCTCTGGCCCTGCTCATACTGTACCTGACGGGTGATTCCGCTGCCCCAGCGGATACCGCCGTATGCACTTGTCATATTTGAAACAGGTGCACCGGCTCCTGCAGCCTTGAACTTGCCGGTCTGGGTAATCATGTATGCTACCTGATAACCTCCCCAGCTCTGGCCCTGGATAGCCATGTTCTCACCGTCAATCCAAGGATAAGTCTCCTCAAGCATCTTCACGCCAGGCATAATTGAACGCATTGCGCTCTGGCCAGGGTGTCCGTCCTTGTAGTAGATGTCCGGAATGAACACTACATAGCCGTTACTTACAAATAACGGAATGTTTACAGTAGAGCGGCTTGGTGCAGGAGTGCGCGGGCTGTAGAGGCTCTCTGAGTATTTCTCATAGAAATAGATCATTACAGGATATTTCTTTGTAGAGTCAAAATCCTCAGGCTTGAACAGCAGACCCTCGCAGAAGATGTCATCCTCTGTCTGCCAGTTTACAAGCTCAACGGTACCCCAGTTGTAATCTTTCTGCTGAGGGTTTACATCTGTAATCTGTTTCTGGGTCTTGAAGTTGTCGTATGTGATATAGGCGTTGTTGCCATCCTCAAAGTTTCCGCGTGCATAAATGTATGCAGCTTTTTTGCCTTTTGCAGGTTTTGAGTATGCAAGGTTCTTGTAGGTATAAGGACCCTCAACAAGTTTGCCCATTGAGTTCTTTTTCTTCTTGGCATCCTTCATTACAAAACCTGTCTCCTTGCTCTTGAAGTTGAAAGTAGAGAAATACAAAGGCTCACCTTTCTTTATCTCAGCAATACCAAAGCCTGCAGGAGTGTCTGAATCAAGGTCCTCAATTACAGCCTCAAGGGTAAGGCGGGTATTGTTGTTGCGGCCGTAGCTCTCGGTGAACATTTTAGGCTCCTCAACACCTTTAGGGTCGAACATCCAGTAGTCGAACCTGTCGTTGATAAGGAATGCGCTGTTGTCCTTGAACCATACAGGTCTGCCGTAAGGGCCTGCAAGGCTTGGGGTATCGTGGTCCTCATCATGGAATGCCACGCCAAGTTTGCCGGTAAGGTCCTTCATCTCGCCTGTTGCAATTGTATAAAGGTACCAGTTCCTGCTCAACTTGTCATAAACTACAGCCCACTCGCCGTTAGGGGAAATGCTCATGCCTCCAAAGCAAGCCTTCTCCTTAACAAGTTTCCTCTCGCCGGTATTCACGTTTACAAGGTAAACATCTGTATAGCGGCTGTAATCCCACTGGCTCTGTACCCTGTAGGCTTTGTCGTTGTTTACAAGGGCCCACTGTGCCATTTTCTTGTTAGGAACGCTTACTGTAGGGATATCAAGGTCTCCCAACTGAACGAAATCCTCTGTAAGGGTAGTATTGATATATGCAGTGTATGTCTGTTTCAAGTCTCTGCTTCTTCTCAGCAGCTGCACTGGCTGCAGGTAATCCTCGTGCCAAGACCAGATATCAAGTTGAGGCTGCTCAAACTCAACCAATGTGGTGTCTTTCTCAAGAGGTTTTGGTGCGGTGCCAAAGAAAAGTCTTCCACCGTCCTCGCTGAAGCTCAACTGGCTGTTCTCACTCACAATCCAACCCTCCTTCAAACCTTTCATCCTGTTGTTTGCCGCAACCTTCAATTCTCCCGACAATATATTATAAAGGTAAACCTCCACATCTTTCTTGGCAGCTTTTGTGGTATCTGTATTTGCGTAGAAAGCCATAGTGTTGGCCTTGCTGTAAACAGGAAGCTTTATCTTTGATCCTTTAGGGCCGCTGATAACCTCCTTGCTCTCGCCTGTAGCGGTATTGTAAAGGAAAAGGGCAGGTTTGGTTACGGTGTCCTTCTTCTCAGGCTCAACAGTGTAGGCCATAAGGTCACCCTCCTTGTTGAAGTTGTATGAAGCTACATTCTTTATGGTATCAATGGCAAATGTGTTGATGTCCATTACATACAGCTCTTTTACAGGAGCCTTCTTCTCAGGTTTCTTTGTATCTTTCTTGTCTGCAGCATTTCCCTCAGGTTTTCCTTCCGGTTTTGCCTCCGGTTTCCCCTTAGGTGCAGGTTTCTCCTTCTCAGGGGTCAGCTCAAATGCGATGGTGCTGTAAAGCTTGTCGGGAGTATTATGCGATTTGTAGTTTGCATATTTCTTTACCTCGCCGGTTTTGAGGTCTACGATGGCAAGGGTGTCCTTAGGTATCTCGTCCTTCTTTTTCTTCTTTATCTTTGCATCTCTTGTCTGGCTGAAAAGAGGTTTGATTACAGTTACAATCTTGCTGCCGTCCTGGCTCAATTTTGCCCTGGTGGCTCTTGGAACCTCTATCTTTCTGTTGTTTTTAAGATCCTCTATGATGAGCATTGAATCGCCCTCGCCAGGGGAAACAGTGTACATGAGGATGTCGCCGTTCTGCGGAACAGAGATTGCGCGGAGGCTTTTCCACGAATCATAAACGGAGTGGTCGAGTGCAGGTTTCTGGGCATAAAGCGCAAACGCTGCGATAACCAAAGCTAACGTAGTTGCTAATCTCTTCATAATAGTTTATTTAATTTAAATTTTACTCTCAAATTCCTTTGGTTGGTAAAAATACACTATATTTGCAAATTCACAAAGAATTGTTAACTATAAACACATATTTAAAGGTATGACTTATACTCACGAGGTTCAACACATGTGTGTTGTAAAAAAAGGTCCTAACCACGGACCAGCACCTATTCCTGAAGAGGGAAAATGGGTGAGAAGCAAAGAGATTAAAGACATTTCAGGTCTTACTCACGGTATTGGCTGGTGTGCTCCACAGCAGGGTGCATGCAAACTTACCCTTAATGTTAAGGAGGGTATCATTCAAGAGGCTTTGATTGAGACTATCGGTTGTTCAGGTATGACTCACTCAGCTGCTATGGCTGCAGAGATCCTTGCAGGCAAGACTCTTCTTGAGGCATTGAACACAGACCTTGTTTGTGACGCAATCAATACTGCAATGAGAGAGCTTTTCCTACAGATCGTTTACGGACGTACTCAGTCAGCTTTCTCTGAGGGTGGTCTTATGATAGGTGCTGGTCTCGAGGACCTCGGAAAGGGTCTCCGTTCACAGGTTGGTACTCTCTAC